>CAMWWW010000353.1 GCA_947178015.1 uncultured Clostridia bacterium | reverse complement strand
CGGGGTGACGGAGGAAATAGCTGCGCTGGCTAGGCGGACCCTTTTCGAAAATGATTACATAAATTGCCTTTACAAAAACTCATACTTTTCTCAAATATTATAAAGTAATACTCTTTTCATTCATTTTTTTATTGCCAATCTTCTTTTTTCATAGTATAATTCTCTTAGATGTGTAAGCGCTTACAACCGCCGCGCAGACCTTGCCCTAATCTGTTATGTAGGATAGTAAAGGAGTGACAGATGTGAACATTTATGATGTATCGGAAAAAGCAGGCGTTTCCATCGCTACCGTATCCCGTGTGCTGAATGGCAACCCGAATGTCAGCGAGCAGACCAAGAACAAAGTCCTTGCCGTTATGGAGGAGCTGGGCTACACACCGAATATTTTCGCCAGAGGTCTTGGGCTTAATACCATGAAAACCATTGGCATTATGTGTACGGACTCCTCTGATATCTATCTCGCGAACGCAGTATATTATACCGAGCATGAGCTCCGCAGCCATGATTACGACAGTATCTTGTGCTGTACTGGCTATGATTTGGAAAATAAGAAGAAATCTTTGGAGCTTTTGCTCTCCAAGCGGGTAGATGCGATTATTATGGTTGGCTCTAAGTTCTTGGAGCCTAAATTGGAGGATAATGCATATATTATCGCCGCCTCCACCCAGCTTCCCATTATGCTGGTGAATGGTTTTTTGGAAGGTGAGAATATCTTTTGTACTCTCTGTGATGATTTTCACGCTATATACGGCGTTACAGATAAGCTGATAAAAAGCGGCAGGCACAGCCTTCTTTATCTGTATACCAGCAATTCCTACAGCGGCGCGCGCAAAAGGGAAGGGTATCTCGCTGCTCTCTCTCATAATAGCATGCCTGTGCGGGAGCAGTATATGCAGATGTGCAAAAAGGACATTAAGGATGCAAGAGATACTATTATTCGCCTACATCGGGATGGTATGCAGATAGACAGCGTGATAACCTCAGATGATTCTCTTGCTGTGGGGGCGTTGAAATTCGCCCTTCTGAATCAAATGTCGGTCCCTGAGGATATCTGTATTGTCGGTTATAATAATTCGATTCTTGCCACCTGCGCAGAACCAGAGCTGACCTCGATTGACACCAAGGTTGAAGCGCTCTGCGTCAACACAGTCAACACTTTGATGCGTATTTTTGACGGATATGATGTTCCTTCCAGAACCATGATTTCTGCTGACATTGTATACCGCAAAACCACAAATATTTAAGGAGGATTCACACATGAAACAATTTATGGACAAAGATTTCTTACTCTCAACGGATACTGCAAAATTATTATTCCATGATTATGCAGAAAAGATGCCCGTGCTGGATTACCACTGTCACATCAATCCGCAGGAGATCGCAGAGGACAGAAAGTTTAATAATATCACGCAGGTTTGGCTGGGAGGAGACCACTATAAGTGGCGTGTTATGAGAAGCTGCGGTGTGGATGAGCGTTATATCACCGGGGATGCGCCGGACAGAGAGAAATTTCAGAAGTGGGCAGAATCCCTCTCCAAAGCGATTGGAAATCCGCTCTATCATTGGAGTCATCTGGAGCTTCAGAGATACTTTGGATATATGGGCGCCTTGAATGGCGACACCGCGGAGGAAGTGTGGAATCTTTGCAATGCTAAGCTTCAGGAAGACAGCATGAGCGTGAGAAATATTATTCGTCAGTCCAATGTCACACTTATCTGCACCACAGATGATCCGGCGGATTCTTTAGAGTGGCACAAAAAGATAGCAGAGGATGATAGCTTCGACGTACAGGTGCTCCCTGCATGGCGCCCTGATAAAGCTATGAATATCGAAAAGCCAGATTACACCGATTATCTTGCCAAATTGGCATCAGCGGCAGGTATGACAGAGATTCGTACCTTTGCTGCACTGAAGGAGGCTCTTGCGAATCGTATGGATTTCTTTGCTTCCATGGGATGCTGCGTATCCGATCATGCGTTAAATTATGTGATGTATAATCCAGCTTCTGAGGAAGAGCTGGAGGCAATCTTTGCAAAGCGCATGTCCGGCGGCAGCGTATCTTACGAGGAGCAGTTAAAATTTAAGACGGCATTTATGATCTTCGTGGGCAAAGAGTACCACAAGCGTGGCTGGATTATGCAGCTTCATTATGGCTGCAAGCGCGACAATAATATCTTCCGCTTTAACCAGCTTGGACCAGATACCGGCTTTGACTGCATCGACAATTATGCTCCTTCTGCTTCTATGGCTGATTTCTTAAATGCCCTGAACGCGACCGATGAGCTACCAAAAACCGTGCTGTATTCCTTAAATCCAAATGACAACGCATCCATTGGAACGATTATCGGCTGCTTCCAGTCCCCTGACGCGGTAGGCAAGATTCAGCAGGGTTCTGCATGGTGGTTTAATGACCACAAGCTTGGTATGACAGAGCAGATGACAACTCTGGCAAACTTAGGCGTGCTTGGCAATTTCATTGGTATGCTGACAGACTCCAGAAGCTTCTTGTCCTACACC
>CAMWWW010000352.1 GCA_947178015.1 uncultured Clostridia bacterium | reverse complement strand
ACATAAATCGCCTTTACAAAAACTTATACTTTATCAAAAAGTTGTAAACTGGTGTCGATAGGTTGCAAATTGGTGTAAAATAATGGAAAAGGTAAGGAAAAAGCAAAATGAATATAAGAGCAGCGGATAGGACGGATATGGATTTTCTCTTGGAGCATGATCGGCATATTCAAAAGGAAGAGTTAATATCGGCGATCTCATTGAAAAGAATACTTATAGCGGATCACAAGGGAGAGAGGATTGGCTGGCTGAGATGGAATTTATTTTGGGACAATACGCCATTTTTGAATATGCTATTTGTGTTAGAGAGCCATCGAGAGCAGGGATATGGAGCGGACTTGGTTTCCTTTTGGGAAAGGCAGAGAAAGGAGGAGGGCTATCCGCTAGTGCTAACGTCTACCTTGGCAAATGAAACGGCGCAGCATTTTTATCGTAAGTTGCATTACGTGGATTCTGGTGCGTTGTTGCTTCCCGGTGAGCCCTTGGAGATTCTCTTTAGAAAGGAAATCCGGTAAGAAAAGGTTGATGTTATAGATGGTTTTGTTTTCGGAATTCACTGGGAAGGCTTTGCGTGATCTCTTTAAATGCCTTGGTAAATTTGCTCTGACTGCGATAGCCAACCATAGAGGCGATCGAGGCAATGCTTTCCTTTGTTTCCAACAAAAGCTTCATGGCTTGTTTTATTCTATATTCTTTCATATAGGCGGCAATAGGAAGCCCATATACAGCCTTAAAGCCAGCCTTGAGGGAGGAAGTGTTGATCAGATATTGTCTGGATAATTCCTCTATGGTATATTTCTGATCCAAATTTGCGGTAAGTGTATCATGTATTTCCTTTATAAGATCTGCCTGAGAAGGACGTAAGAGAGGAATTTTTCGAGACATTTCTTCTTGTATAGAAAGAAAAAGCAGCAGTTCCTGAAGTTTGAGCTTATAATATGGAAGCCGTATAGGTTCTGGCAGGTGGTAGAGGATGGAAAATAGACCACCTAATTTCTGACTGTTGTGCAAAATAAGCGGGTTCTGGCAGAGAGAAAGTTTCTCAATCAAAAGCGGCGCTGTCACATTGGCTTCTGCCAAAAGATCGGAACCACTGTCTGCTATTTTTGCAAGCGCAATGTAGATTATGATCCCGCTGAAATAGCCTTTTGAATAAGTAATTTTCATATCAAGAGAGTCATTTACCAGAGTGACAAAAAGCTCGTCGGATCGAAGACTGCCGGAAATGTTCTCTCTTTTATCCTGCCAGTCAGATCCTCCATATTGACAATGGCAAAGAATAAGGGCGGGAGTTTTTGTGTGGAGATATATTGTAGAACTGTCAGCAAGAAGCTGTAACATAGCAAGCCTCATGCCCGGAAAGGGAGCAAATATATCCAACTTTCTCTTTCCCTTGGAATTTTTCTCAGAAAAATCACAGAGACAAGGGTCAAAATTGCAGGAAGGATGCCGAAATATGGTAAGGCCATCCGGGATGTCTTGTAATTCATAGGTTAATTTAGCAAAATGATCATCTCTCATAAATATTCTATCTTATTTGGGAACAGGACAGGCAATGTCCACCAAATCTTCAATCATGTGGTGCAGAAGTTTCACTCGTTCTGTATCAGCAGCTTTATAATATACTTCTTTGCCATTTCGGCGGCTTGTAATTAAATTTCCAGCTTTTAGTGCTTTGAGATGATGGGATACGGCGGGACTGCTCATCTCCATCATGGCAGAAAGATTAATCACACATTCCTCGCAATGACAGAGCAGCCAGAAGATCCGCACCCTGCTGCTGTCGCTGAGCAGCTTAAAGATATCAGATATGGTTTGAAAGCTTTGATTTGCTGGTATTTCATTGATATTATGCTCCATGATTTGTCCATGTTCATGGGGCAGTTGAATCTTCGGCATAAGCAGTGTCCTTTCTCCATATGCAACAATATGTTATTTGATAAAATCCAGTTTTTTAAGCTGATTATATCACTTTCCTGACTTATTTACAATCATGAAATAATAGATAGAGCAATCAATATCATAAATAGCCCGATCGGAAATTTTTTTCGCCTAATTGGAAGAATTCTGCCGATAGGGATTGAATTCTTGAAAAAATGGTGTATAGTATAGTTAAACGATTAAATAAACGTTTAATTAAATGAGATAAACTATCTCGCACACGCTCTTGTGTCTGCGCACTGTCTGACACAGGATAGCATTGAAGAAAAAGACAGTGCAGAAAGAGGGTTTGTATGAAAAAGACATATAAGATTGATGTGGATTGTGCAAATTGCGCAAACAAGATGGAAGAAGCAGCCAAAAAGACGACGGGTGTGAAAAATGCAGTCGTAAATTTTATGACACTTAAGATGAATGTGGAGTTTGAAGAAGGGGTAGAGCCAAAGGCAGTTATGCAGGAAGTTCGAGCAAACTGCAAAAAGGTTGAGGACGACTGTGAGATATTTATCTAAATAACTTATGGTGAACTACCCATTGTCTAAAGCCAATGGGCTTCCTGCTTCGCAGACCTCGTAA
>CAMWWW010000351.1 GCA_947178015.1 uncultured Clostridia bacterium | reverse complement strand
TTGAAACAGTTATATTTGAAACAAATAGATGAATGAAAAAGTTGTAAAGTGGTGTATTTTTTAAAAATGACTCTAAAAACTTCACTTGAATCACAAAAAAGTATGCTATACTGATCCAGAATACCAATGTATAAATAAAAAAGAAAGAGGCCTATGATGCAAAGTATATTAATTGTAGAAGATGATATGGATATTCAGGAGCTTTTGCAAAATTTTTTGCAGGAGGTGGGTTATTGTGTGACAATCGCGGGAGATGGTGTGGAGGCGCTTTCTATTTTTTCCGAAACCCAATTTGATCTAATCTTGCTTGATATTATGCTGCCAAAAATCGATGGTTTCAGTGTCTGTGAGCTAATACGAGCAAAGTCTCAGATCCCTATTATTATGCTTACAGCTCTCAATAGTGAGGAAGAACAGATACGTGGGCTGGATCTTCAGGTGGATGATTATATCACCAAACCTTTCTCCATGCCAATCCTTATCCGAAAAATTGCCGCGGTGCTGAGACGAAGCAATGCACAACAGGAAAACACCGAATACATTTCTTACAAAAATCTGACGCTAGAGCTATACAGCTACACGGCAACGGTTGACGGCGATACCTTTGAGCTGACACAGAGAGAATTTGAAGTACTAAAGGAGCTTCTAACACATCAGGGCAGAGTTCTCACCAGACAGAACCTCCTTGACCGGCTGTGGAAATATGATTTCTATGGCGATGAACGAGTGGTAGACACACATATTAAAAATCTTCGTAAAAAGCTAGGCATCGACTTTATCCAGACGATTAGAGGGGTGGGATATAAAATTGATAAAGAAAATAAAAAATAGTTTGGCGGCAAAGATTTTTCTGCTGGCACTATGCCTGCTTATGCTGTGCAGTCTTGCCACCTGTTTTTTCATCTCTCTGCTTATGCCAAAAACGTACTCCATGTACCTAAATGACAGCCTAAATGAGCGGGTGGAACATTTCATCGGTGCATTAGAAACCGTCACTCTTCAAAATAGCGGTGCACTGTTTGACAGCTTTCTCAGCAGCTCGGATATCTCCTCTTTAAAGCTGATCAATGAAAATGGAACTATTATCCCACTTCCCACGCAGATACCCAATTATGAAGCAATGTCTGTTTATATTGGGAACATGATAGAGGAAATCGTTCAAGAAGCGATAGAAAAAGTAGAAATTTATTCTGATTCCACCGTTCCGTCCGATTACAACCTTTTTCCTCTGACAGAGTACATGGAGCAAAATTCTGCACTATCGGAATACGGTGTTACTTTTGAAGGGGAATCCTCTGATATTTCCTTCGCAGAGAGCAGCTCCGTTTTAGAGGGAGATACAGAACCGCTCGCAATGCAGAGCTTTGACTTTTCCTTTTTAAACAGCGACCTTCGTTATCATCTTCTGGTATGCGGAAATCCCAAACCCATTCATCAGATTAAACAGGTCTTTTTATGGCTGATGCCTCTGCTTGTGCTGCTTACCATTCTGAGCGCCAGCCTCACGGCTGTACTATTCTCCTACATTGTGACAAAACCAATCCTAAAGATCTGCGGTATCGCCCAAAATATGTCGCAGCTCTCCCTCGATTGGCAATGTGACGAGAAGCGCACAGACGAGCTAGGCATATTAGAAAGAAGCCTAAATACCTTGTCCCGCAATCTCCTAGATGCTCTTTCAAACTTACAGACAGCCAATTATAAGCTAAAAGAAGATATGGAAAAGGAAAAACAATTCTTTTCTGCCGTTTCGCATGAATTAAAAACACCCATTACTGTAATTAAGGGACAACTAGAAGGGATGCTGTTTGACATTGGCGTATACAAGGACCACAAAAAGTATTTGGCTCGCTCCCTGACTGTAGCTGGCACGCTGGAAAATATGGTTCAGGAAATCCTCACCGTATCTCGTCTGGAAACCACTCTGCTGCCCCACAGTCAGCTTGATCTGGCTCCCCTTATCAAATCCTACCTACTATCCACCGAAGATCTGATTATCAGCAAAGAGCTTTCCCTAAACACACAGATAGATACACCTGCTCTTGTGATGGGCAATAAAATCATGCTATCCAAAGTAATAGGAAACCTGATCAGCAACGCCATCTTCTACTCTCCTCCCCAAAGTGAAATCTATCTTTCGGCAAAAATGGCGAATGGCATCTTTGCCTTTCAGATCGAAAACACAGGCGTGCACATTCCAGAAGAAGCATTGCCTAAAATCTTTGAGGCATTTTACCGTGTAGAGCAGTCGAGAAACAGGCAGACAGGAGGAAGCGGTCTTGGATTATATATTGTTCAGAAGATTCTGGAACAGCATCATTCCTGCTGTACTGCCAAAAATACAGAACAGGGCGTCTGCTTTTCCTTTGAGCTGCGGTCAATCGAATAAAAATACATTATAAAATGAGTCTGTAAATAGGCATTGCAGACAGAAAATCAATATTTTATAATTAAGAATAAGTTATTGTAAAAGCGATTCGTATAATCATTTTCGAGAAAGGTCCGCATAGCCAGCGCAGCTATTTCCT
>CAMWWW010000350.1 GCA_947178015.1 uncultured Clostridia bacterium | reverse complement strand
TTCACTAAGCGGGAGCGGGGTGACGGAGGAAATAGCAGGGCTGGCTATGCGGACCATTCTCGAAAATGATTATGCAAATAACTCTTACAAAAACTTATAACAATCAAACTTGTAGGTGCAGATCGAAAGAATGTCTGAAAAATCATTCTTGTCCTCTGTGCGCATTATTTTGCGGGAGATTCGTGTTGCATATCTGACAGAAAATACTTTTCAGACACTCTTTTAACCTTTTAAGCCCCTTGCCTGTCGGTCCATATCTTCAATGACAATATCATAGATTTCGCCTAAAGACGAACAGTATTCGAGTACTTTCCATGGTTCGTTTGTATGAAAATGAATTTTTATCAGTTCTTCATCTCCAACTGCCAATAAACAATCTCCATTGAAGTTAGTTTTAAAGTATTCATTTATCGTATCTTCATCAAGATTTTTGCCTTCTATCAATAATTGTGTATCATATTTAAATTCTAACATTATCGTATACCTCCATAAGTTTCTAAGTTAGATTACTAGCAGAACACTATAATCAGACTTATCTTTTTATAAAATTCTCATTTACATTTCTTCGTCTAACACTTTAGGATTACCAACACAATGTCACAGTAATGGTTGGATTTGTGGATGGCGTTTTTAAGGCAAGATGAAGGAGGTAAATGGTTTCGTTTGCTCCGTTTTCATGATTTTTGTGTATATCTGTGGAAATATGGGCTGTGAGGAGCTCTTTATTATAGTATAGGGTGCACGGCTCATGTATTTCATTATATAAGATTATTTTTCCCACAGACGGATCGGTTTGTGATGTATTCTCGCTTTGAGCGGTATCTATATGATCTGGTTCTATTACTGGCATTTGTCTTGTGATAAAACGTTCCTCCACAGTAGAGTTAGGTTCTTGAAATAGATAGCTATCACATAGTGTCAAAGTGCGCTTTTGGTTATCAAACGATAATCTTCGCATCAAAGAAGATAAATTTTTATTGCCATATGCAGGAGCTATGTCCATAGAAGCGGTGATCGCTTCGGGCGGAACATCACAAGAAGAATCCGCAGGGAAGTAAGTTTTCCCATCTGAAAAGAAATAGTTTTTGGCAGCGTATGTTCTTCCTGTTTTTTGACCCTCTCCGTCAATCACGGGAACACTGTGGCTGAGCGATTGGTTTGTAAATATTGTATAGCGTCGTTCGGAGAAAGAGTCCTTGGTATATTCTCCCGCGCCAAGATCAGCGAGAACCTCTTTTCCGTGAAGAAGAAAGAAGAAGGAGCCAACGTCATTGTGATTGTGTGGTTCATCGTTGTGACCGCCTTTGATTGCTCCGCAGGCGTCGGTACCATGAAAGATCAACCATTTTGCATCTGGCAGAATACAAGCTTGTGGATAGGAGATGCGGCTTGACGATTGGAACGGCTTGGTCCAGATAAAATCACGAAATAGCTGACACCATCTGGCACATGGATCGGAGCCAAAGGAAGCGGCAGAGGCAGACGGCGGATCCGGCAGTTCATGCTGAAAATATTCTGCTAAATAGCTTGTAATGCCAATGCGGAAAGTATCCGTACAGGAGGCGTCCGAAAAGCTTACTGTATGACCTCCCGCAAAGTAACATTTTCCCTGAAAAGCGGCAATATTTTTTACCTTTGGCTGTGAGAGCAGATCGATTTTGCCGCCGGTTCGCTGGTATAATAAATCAGAAAAAGCGGTAAAATAACTTATTCCATAAGTCCAGTAAGACAGCCCCTCCAGACATGTCCCATCTTCTTCGAAGCCAGAAAGAAAATGATCTAGAATGGGGAAAAGCTGGATTAAAATAGAGGATACTCTTTCCTTATCTTGGATGGAATAGATCGCCGCCATTCCAATGGAACCAGCACAGACGGCGGCCCAGTTAATCCGGCAGCTTTCCCACCAATAAGGGGAGGTGCGGGACAGAAACGGGGTAAAGATTCGCCTCTCGATTTCTGTGTTGCATCTATATAGTACAGCAGGATGCAGACAGTCTTTGAGAAGAAAACAGATCTCTGTAAGAGTCTGCGCCGTCTCGGCGGCAAAAAGATCAAGTGTAAATGGGTCTGCTTTTTCATTTAAGCTATTTCCATTTAGATGAGCAGGGAGAGCCCATGTGTATTCGTTGCAGACTGCCCAGAGGTAATCTTCTACAAGAGACAAACAGGATTTATCTTTATAAAGCCATGCCATAAGAGCAAAAACACCTAGACAACGCCGCCGATAAAAATAAGGTTTTTCGTAGGACAGCCTATTTCCCGTGGTATCATACTGTTTGTAGTCATGAAAAGAAAGCTCACACAAAGGAGACGATTTTAGAATCTCTGCTTCTTCCCTAAGCGCCTTACAATAATCGTCAAGAAGAGGATTCGAGAGTACAGAATCTGCATGAAAAGCTGCAATAGAATAAACGCCAGCGGTCTCCAGATATTGTTTGAGAGTAAATTCAGTTATATCCATAATACGTCTACCTCGTTTCTTTCTTTTCTATTTTATTCACAGTTATTTTATATCTTTATTTCGCAAAATACAAGAGGATTGTTATGT
>CAMWWW010000349.1 GCA_947178015.1 uncultured Clostridia bacterium | reverse complement strand
GGTAAGAATATGGCAGAGGATAAGATTAGGGTGCTTGTGAGTGAGGAAGAAGTTGACAGAAGGATTGAGGAGATTGGTGCGCAGATAAGCAGAGATTACGCCGGTAAGCAGGTTCATATGATCTGCGTGCTGAAAGGAGGCGTTTTCTTTACCTGCGAGCTCGCAAAACGGATCAGCGTTCCCGTATCCATGGATTTTATGTCCGTGTCCAGCTATGGTTCAGGAACAAAGTCCAGCGGCGTGGTAAAGCTTGTCAAAGATCTGGATGAACCCTTGGACGGCAAGGAAGTTTTAATTGTAGAGGATATTATTGACTCTGGAAGAACCTTAAGCTATCTGATAGAGATATTATATAAGAGGAATCCAGCATCGATACGCCTCTGCACGCTTTTGGATAAGCCGGAGCGCCGTGTGGCAGATGTGAAGGTGGATTATGTGGGGTTTGCCATACCAGATGAATTTGTTGTCGGCTATGGGCTGGACTACAATCAGAAGTACAGAAATCTGCCGTATATCGGCGTGGTGGAGATAGAATAAAAATGCCAAAGATCGCATAAGAAGGAGGATAGATCTTGAAAACGAAGGGACTGGGAATTTATTTCGCCATTATGGCGATTATTGTGGTAATAATGCTGTGGACGACCAGAAATCAATATCATGTCAATGATTACACCTATCCGCAGTTTCTTACTCATGTGGAGGAAGGGAATGTCTCCTCTGTTACAATCAAACAGAATGGAAATGGAGAGACCCCTACCGGTGAGCTGGTAATTGAATTTACAAATGGTTCAAGAGAAAATCTGTATGTTCCAGATGTCAAAGATGTGATAGCCGATCTGGATGAACGTGACATGAAGAATTATTATGTGACGGATGTACAGAGAGACAGCGTCTTTTTAACCACTATTTTTCCGATTATGATCGGTGTCGTGGTGATAGTTATATTTTTTGCCTATATGAATAACCAAGCCTCAGGAGGCGGAAACAACAGGGTGATGAATTTTGGCAAAAGCCGTGCAAGGATGATGGTTGACTCCGTAAAGCGTATAAGCTTTAAGAATGTAGCCGGGCTGGACGAGGAGAAGGAGGAGCTTCGGGAAATTGTAGATTTCCTGAAAAATCCGAAGAAGTATCTGATGGTAGGCGCGAGAATTCCAAAGGGAGTGCTGCTTGTGGGACCTCCCGGAACAGGTAAGACGCTGCTTGCCCGCGCGGTGGCAGGAGAGGCGGGAGTGCCGTTTTTCAGCATCTCCGGCTCTGACTTTGTAGAGATGTTTGTCGGCGTGGGAGCTTCCCGCGT
Source organism: uncultured Clostridia bacterium (assembly GCA_947178015.1). Taxonomy (GTDB): domain Bacteria; phylum Bacillota; class Clostridia; order Lachnospirales; family Lachnospiraceae; genus RGIG8607. The sequence goes on along the minus strand of CAMWWW010000349.1, from coordinate 1,250 downwards.
CAGGGATCTATTTGAGGACGCAAAGAAAAATTCGCCATGTATTGTCTTTATTGATGAGATTGACGCTGTGGCGAGAAGACGCGGAACTGGCATGGGCGGCGGACACGATGAGAGAGAGCAGACGTTAAACCAGCTTTTGGTGGAGATGGACGGTTTTAGCGCCAACGAGGGAATTATCGTGATGTCCGCGACAAACCGCGTGGATATTCTCGACCCTGCTATCTTAAGACCCGGACGGTTCGACCGCAAAGTTATGGTGGGAAGACCAGATGTAAAGGGCAGAGAAGAGATTCTCTTTGTCCATGCAAAAGGAAAACCTTTGGGAGACGATGTGGATCTCAAAGAGATAGCCAGAACAACATCTGGCTTTACCGGCGCAGATCTGGAAAATCTCTTAAATGAGGCAGCGATCCTTGCCGCCAAGGGAGATCGAAATTTTATCACAGGCGCAGATATAAAGGAAGCCTTTGTCAAGGTCGGCATTGGCGTGGAAAAGAAAAGCCGCGTGATAACCGAGAAAGAAAAGAAAGTGACCGCGTATCATGAAGCGGGCCATGCGATTTTATTCCATGTACTGCCCGACGTGGGCCCTGTCTATTCCGTGTCAATTATTCCTACTGGGATAGGTGCGGCAGGCTACACTATGCCTCTGCCTGAAAAGGATGAGATGTTTAATACAAAAGGGCGGATGCTTCAGGATATTATGGTAGATCTGGGCGGACGAATCGCGGAGGAGCTTGTCTTTGACGACATCACGACAGGCGCATCCCAAGACATTAAGCAGGCGACGGGAATCGCGCGCTCCATGATAACAAAATACGGCATGTCAGAAAAGATAGGTCTTATTCACTATGGAAGCGATGAGGATGAAGTCTTTATCGGCAGAGATCTGGCTCATACCAGAAGTTATGCAGAAAACACGGCGTGTGTAATTGATGCAGAGGTAAAGCGGATTGTGGATGAATGTTATGAGAAAGCAAAAAAGCTTCTGTTGGAAAACGAGGCTGTGCTGCACCGCTGCGCCGGGCTGCTTCTTGAAAAAGAAAAGATCGGCAGAGAAGAATTTGAGGGGCTGTGGGAAGCTTGTTAAAAATAACGGCATAAAAAGCATAATAAAAATAGAACCATGTTAAAATTAACAAAAAAAGGGAAAAAGTAATAAAAAGTTTGTGCACACTTTTTGACAAGGAGATGCTATACTAAATATCGTAAAACCCCCAATACATTATATAGTTTTTTGCTACACCCCA
>CAMWWW010000348.1 GCA_947178015.1 uncultured Clostridia bacterium | reverse complement strand
TTTGTAGATACTGGCTCCTTTTTTGAAATTCAGCCGCTTTTCGCCCAAAATATCATTATAGGTTTTGCGCGAATGAATACCGAATCCATCGGCATTGTGGCAAACCAGCCGCTTTTTATGGGCGGCTCGCTGGACATCAATGCATCTGAAAAGGCGGCACGTTTTGTCCGTTTTTGCGATTGCTTTAACATCCCCATTCTCACACTTGTGGATGTTCCCGGCTTTTTGCCCGGCAGGACACAAGAGCACACGGGAATCATTCGTCGCGGCGCCAAACTGCTATATGCATTTTCTGAGGCAACTGTGCCAAGAGTGACGCTGATTCTCAGAAAAGCCTTTGGAGGCGCCTACATCGCCATGAACAGCAAATGTCTGGGAGCCGATTTTGTTTTTGCATGGCCTATCGCTGAGATCGCCGTTATGGGTGCAGAAGGGGCCGTATCCATCGTATACAAAAAAGAAATCGAACAAAGCGAGAATCCTGCGGCAGAGCGCGAAAAACGGATAAAAGAATATGAAGAACAATATATGACACCTTATATAGCCGCAGAAAAAGGATATATTGATGAAGTAATTCTTCCTGAAGAAACTAAGAAAAAGATACAGGATGCCTTTGAGGTACTCAAGCTAAAAGACAGAAAAGCCGCTGGAATAAGAGAGCATGGAAACATACCTCTATAAATTATCTCCAAGATAACCGGTACCATGTCTACATTTACACCGCACACGCTCCATCCATCTTGTTACAGATAGGTATTGGAGTATGTGCGGTGTAAATCATCTGCATATGTATCCGCAAAACCGTTGAAAAATATAGTGGAAACCTTATCTCATCTGATACTTTTCCCTCTTTCCCTTTTTTTGTTTATTACTTTTAGCAATCGCCATACACTTTTTCGCTTTGTTGCGCATATAAGCTGTTTTATCTTCCGAATATCTTGCCTCGTGCTTCAGCGTGCAGTAGCTCTTCCACCGCTCTTCTGACAAGTTTCCAGCGGCAATGGCTTCTTTTATGACGCATCCCGGTTCTGTTTTATGTTTGCAGTCTGTAAATTTACACTTTCCCAGATATTGTTCTACATCGGCAAAGGCTTCTCCAAGCCCGGAAGATACATCCCACATGCCGAGTGCGCGCATACCGGGTGTGTCGATTACCATAACTCCGCTCTTTAACATAATAAGCTGTCTGTGCGTTGTTGTATGTCTCCCCTTGCTGTCATTCTCCCGTATCCCATTGACGCTCATAATCTCCTCTCCGGCTAACGCATTGACGAGGCTTGATTTTCCAACGCCGGAAGAACCTAAAAACACAATCGTCTTTCCGGGCTTTAGATAGCGCTCTATCTGATCCATACCATAGCCGCTTACTGAGCTAATTGCATATATATCAATTCCTTGTGTTATATTTTTCGCTTTGTCCATGTAGGACTGCACATCCTTCGCCAAGTCCGCCTTTGTTAAGAGAATAACGGGGGTAGCTTCTGACTGCCACGCCAATGTAATATACCGCTCCAAGCGTTTTTCATTAAAATCATGATTGAGCGACTGCATAATAAATACATAATCAAAATTTGCTGCGACTACCTGCTCGCCACGTCCGGGAGTTGGGTCAAGACGTGAAAAAAATGTTTTTCTTGGCAATGTTTTGATTATCTGGCTGTCACCATTTGGAATATAGCGCATTAATACAAAATCCCCCGCAGTCGGAAAATCCTCCGCTTCTTTGTAGTAAGCTTTTATTTTTAATTTCGCATATATCTCACCATATTCACATACCACTTGGTACCGTTCTCTGTAAACAGCCGTGACTCTTGCAGGGATAACTGTCAGCTCCCTTATCGAAATCCCTTCTGTCAACTCCGTCTTATATCCATATTCTTTTAGATCCATCTTCGGCATCCTCCATTTTTCTTATTTTCATATCCTGTCCGTGTCTCCATGCAAAATCTACTAAAAAAGGGTACAAAAATACCGCAGAAAGCGCCTCTTCCTATGTCACTTTCAGCGGTTCGATATTAGGAAGAACGATTTCTTCCTTTTATTGCACCCTATCAGCTTTGCTGCTGTATTTTGCGCACAAAAATAACACACCTTAACAGTGTGCTATAACCGACAGCTATAGTATTCACGAAAGGCTACCATATGGCACAAGATGAAATAAAGGCTCTTTCCCTTATAATCACATGCACCCTCTATTTAGTTATTCTGCCAATACCTCTCTTAATAAAGTCATTTATTCCTCTCTCCTTTCCTATCAATCTAAGGCCAAAACCTCTGTACTACTAGAAATGCCAATAATTTTTTACACCTGCGCTGGACAATCCATACCACTGCCACAACACTATCCATAGTATACCATTAGAATAGAAACACGTCAAGCCATAAACATTCCATTGACTCACAAACACACAAATTGCCACTACTAATTGTCAGGAGTTTTACCCATGTCTATGTTGTTCAATTAGATATTGGACAGTTTGGGCATATTAACATAAGAACACCAGTTTACAACTTTTTGATAAAGTATAGATTTATGTAAAGGCGATTTGTG
>CAMWWW010000347.1 GCA_947178015.1 uncultured Clostridia bacterium | reverse complement strand
GGCGTTATCACCCCGATAGGGAATGATGTGGAAGAATTTTGGCAGGGAATTCGGGAGCAGCGTGTCGGGATTGGTATTTTGGATCGTTTTGACACATCTGCTTATAAGGTGAGACTTGCTGCACAGGTGAAGAATTTTAACCCGGAGAATTATATGGATGCAAAGGCGGCCAAGCGCATGGAGCTTTTTTGTCAGTATGCGGTGGCAGCGGCAAAGGAGGCGCTTTTGGATTCCGGCATAAGGATGGAGAAAGAGGATGCATACCGTGTGGGGGTGTCGATAGGTTCTGGAATCGGAAGCCTTGCCGTGCTGGAAAAGGAGCATCAGAAGCTTAGAGAAAGAGGACCGTCGCGGGTCAATCCGCTTTTGGTGCCCATGATGATCTCTAATATGGCAGCGGGAAATATCTCGATCCAGCTTGGGGTGAAGGGAAAGAGCATCAATGTTGTGACGGCATGTGCAACCGGCAGCCATTCTATTGGGGAGGCATACCGCTCCATTCAGTATGGGGATGCAGAGGTGATGATTGCGGGTGGTTGTGAAGCTTCGATCACGCCTGTCGGGGTGGCAGGCTTTTCGGCACTGACAGCGCTTTCTGTCTCAGAAAATCCCCTGCGTGCGTCCATTCCGTTTGACAAAGAGCGAAATGGTTTTGTGATGGGAGAGGGCGCAGGAGTTGTGATTTTGGAGGAACTGACCCATGCGCAGAAGAGAGGTGCCAAAATCTATGCGGAATTAGTCGGTTATGGGGCGACATCGGACGCATATCATATTACGTCACCTCTGGAAACAGGAGAGGGTGCGGCAAGAGCTATGGAGGATGCGGTGAAGGAAGCAGGGATTGCGAAGGAGGAGGTTGTGTATATCAATGCGCACGGCACCAGCACGCATCACAATGATCTATTTGAGACAAGGGCAATTCATAAAGCATTTGGTTCACATGCGGCACGGCTTTTGGTAAATTCTACAAAGTCCATGACAGGGCATCTGATGGGAGCCGCAGGTGCGGTAGAATTTATTACCTGCGTGAAAAGTATAGAGGAGGGTTATATTCATCCAACTGTGGGGTATCAGATAGAGGATGAGGACTGTGATTTAAATTATGTTAAGGGAGCAGGAATAAAAACAGAGATTCCATATGCTCTCAGCAATTCATTAGGCTTTGGAGGCCACAATGCAAGTCTGCTGGTAAAAAAATATTGACGGGAGTGGAAGTATGGATTTAAATCAGATCATGACATTAATTCAGGCTGTGTCCGAATCCAATTTAACGGGATTTTTTCTGGAGGAGGGGAATATCAAGCTTAGATTGGAAAAGACGCCAAATAAAATGGTGATTGAGCCGGAAGAGATCGCTGCGTTATCCGACCAAGATAACAAACAAGAAAAAGAAGAGCTAGAAGAGGCAGGAAATCCTGCGCAGATTGGAGAGGTCGTAAAATCACCGTTGGTTGGAACTTTCTATACATCGCCCTCTCCAGAGTCGGAGCCCTATGTCAGGGTAGGCGACTCTGTGAAAAAGGGGCAGGTATTAGGAATTGTGGAAGCGATGAAGTTAATGAATGAGATTGAGGCAGAAAGAGATGGCGTGATAAAAGCGGTTCTTGCGGGTAATGGGCAGATGGTTGAGTATGGGCAGCCGCTGTTTTCGATTATATAAAAGGGGAGGATGACAATGTTAGGGATTGAGGAAATAGAAAAGATTATACCTCATAGACATCCGTTTCTTCTAATAGACAGGATAGAGGAGCTTTTGCCGGGGGTGCGTGCGGTGGGCTGTAAGGCAGTCAGTTATGATGCGTATTTTTTTCGTGGGCATTTTCCAAAGGAGCCTGTTATGCCGGGGGTGTTGGTGATAGAAGCGCTGGCGCAGACAGGAGCCGCCGCCATACTTTCCTTGGAGGAAAATAGAGGGAAGACAGCATATTTTGGGGGGATTCGTTCGGCGAGATTTAAGAAAAAAGTGGTGCCGGGGGACGTATTGCGGCTTGAGGTGGAGTTGATAAAGCGGAAAGGGCCTGTCGGGATAGGAAAGGCTGTGGCAAGTGTGAATGGAGAGACCGCGGCGGAGGCAGAGCTTGTTTTTGCTGTTGAGTAGGAGAGGATAACATAATGTTTCAGAAGGTGTTGGTCGCAAACCGAGGAGAAATTGCGGTGCGCATAATCCGCGCTCTGCGGGAGATGGGAGTGAAAACGGTAGCAGTTTATTCGGAGGCCGATAAGGAGGCTCTTCCTGCACAGTTGGCGGATGAGAGCATCTGCATTGGACCTGCGGCAAGTGTAGACAGTTATCTGAATATGGAGCAGATTATCAGCGCGACAATCGTAACCGGCGCGGAGGCGATTCATCCCGGCTATGGGTTTTTGTCAGAAAATGCTAAATTTGCGCAGATGTGTGAGAAGTGTAATATTACATTTATTGGTCCTAGCGCGGAAATAATTCGTCTGTGTGGAAATAAAGCGGAGGCGAGAAAGACCATGGAGGCGGCAGGAATACCGATTATTCCGGGAACAAGAGAGCCGGTACAAGACGTTAGAGATGCAAAGATGCTTGCCGA
>CAMWWW010000346.1 GCA_947178015.1 uncultured Clostridia bacterium | reverse complement strand
GGGTTAGGGTTTTCTTATTCTGGTTATATCAAGCATCATATTTTCGAGGAGAGCACAGCCCATCTGGAGGAGCTCTATGCGCAGGTCAATACCATATTTCGATCCATGGTGTTTCGAAATTGGAATCTGCTGGATGCTTGGAGAGGGTATATTGAGAGAACGGCATTTTTTGACAGCGAGGAATTTGAGGAATTTGTGGAGCAGCAGAAGGAGAAATGGAGCTTTTCGGAGTTTTATTTTCTGGCTGAGGATGGGACCTGCATCACGGCAAAGGGTGAGCGTGGAACCATTCAGTTTGGAGAGCAGTATGACAGGCTGGTGACAGGCAGAGAGAATGTCGTGGTGGATGCATTGCTATCTTCTGAGAATGGACAGGATGCGATCACATTGTTTGCCGTTCCCATAAAAAAAGGAATGTATAAAGGGGTTTCCTATTCTGCTATAGCGGTCAGCTATCATGTCACAAATATGATGGAGACGCTGCATGTTGAGGCGTTTTCTGGAAAATCAGAAAGCTTTGTGGTATTTTCAAATGGAAAGATCTTGATCTCAGAAAAGAGCAAGGACAATCCATCGTTTAATTTTCTGCAATATTTGGGTGAGGAGGTCAAACTTAGGAAAAAGACCGCGCAGGAAATACAGGAGGATTTTCTCAATGGTTCTTCTGCTATTGTGCGTTATCGTGCGAACAGAACGAATTATTATCTGATCTATCAGCCGATCGGCATCAAGGATTGGATGCTTCTAGGAATTGTGCCGGTTTCGGTGGTCAATGCCAGCATGAATCAGATTCATTGGGTGACGGCGGCAGCCTTTGCCGGGATTTTTATTCTTCTGGGATTTTCTATTATCGTGGTATTGGTAAAGCGGGCAAGAAAGAATTTGGGGGATAAGATCTTGGAGCTCCGGTATAGAGAGCAGCTTTTTAGTGTGCTTTCTGACACGGTGGATGATATATTTGTTATGCTGGAGAGCGAGAATCTTAAGGTCGAGTATGTCAGCCCAAATGTGGAGAGACTTCTTGGGGTATCCATAGCGATGGTAAAGGAAAAGGTGCAGACCATACAGGCTACAGCAGTTGCTCCAGAAAAATATCTGACAAAGAAGGATCTGGATAAGATTGAGATTAACCAGAGTATGTTCAGGGAATGTGAGCATGTTCACAAGAAGACCGGTGAGCGCCGATGGTATCGGGAGACGGCATATCATGTCAATATCCAAAATACAGATAAATATATTTTGGTGTTATCGGATCGCACAAAGGAGAAAAATCTAAATCAAAATTTAAAAGAAGCACTGGAGTCCGCGTGGAGTGCCAATGAGGCAAAGAGCCATTTTCTCTCCAATATGTCTCATGATATCAGGACGCCGATGAACGCGATTGTCGGTTTTGCCACCTTGCTTGGGAAGGATGCCGATCAGCCTGACAAGGTGAGGGAATACACAAGGAAAATCACGGCGTCGAGCCAGCATCTTTTAAATCTTATCAACGATGTCCTTGATATGAGCAAGATTGAGAGTGGAAAGACATCGCTAAGTACAGCGGAATTTAGTGTGCCGGAATTTATGGAGGAGCTGTCCGCGATCTTAATGCCTCAGGCAAAGGCGAAGGATCAGAGTTTTGAGATGTTAGTGTTCGGAAAGGTGCCAGAGGTGATCTTGGGGGATAAGCTGCGGTTGAATCAGATTTTAATTAATCTTTTGTCAAACTCTATAAAATACACACAGAGAGAAGGACAGATTGAGCTGCAGGTTCGAAAGCTGGAACAGCTTTCCACACACCGCGTCAGGCTGCAATTTATAGTCGTTGATAATGGGATGGGGATGAGTGAGGAATATGTCAAAGTAATTTTTGAGCCATTTTCCCGTGAGGAGAGCGCAAGAATTGAGGGAATTCAGGGCACAGGGCTTGGCATGGCGATCACAAAGAATCTCGTGGATCTGATGGGAGGATTGATCTCTGTTGAAAGCAAGCAGGGCGAGGGCAGTAAGTTTACAGTGGAGCTGGAATTTTCTCTTCCTGAGGAAAATAAAGAAGAAGGCTTTTTCAGAGAGTGCGGCATACATAGAATGTTGATGATTGATAAGGAGATGGACGTCTGTCTGGAAGTAAAGGATCTGATGGTGGATTATGGGGTGGAGGTAGATTGTGTCACAGATGGAACACAGGTAGATGCATCAGCGTATGATATTGTTTTGATAGACTGGGAGATGCCGGGAATAAATGGAGTGGAGATGACGCGCAGAATCCGTACCCATTCCAAGAACCCGAATCAGGTTCTTGTGCTTACCGCCTATGATGTCAGTGAGATAGAGGATAATGCGAAGGAGGCAGGCGTGGATGCCTTTATGACAAAGCCGTTCTTTGTGTCGACCCTTCGGCAGCTACTTGAGGATCTGCGTGCAAAGCGGTTAAGACAGGATCAAAACCAAGAGGAAGAAAAAGAGACAGAACACTCTGTGCTGACGGGAATGTTATTCTTAGCAGCCGAGGACAATGAGCTTACCGCAGCGATTCTCTCTGAGATGCTTAAGCTGGAAGGCGCTTCGTGTGAGCTGGCATCCAA
>CAMWWW010000345.1 GCA_947178015.1 uncultured Clostridia bacterium | reverse complement strand
AGGAACCTATTGAAAAACGTCGGCGCTTAACGAGGTTTCTCACGAGTTTAGCGTCTGCTACGTTTTTCACTAAGCGAGAGCGGGGTGACGGAGGAAATAGCTGCGCTGGCTATGCGGACCATTCTCAAACATGATTCACGAATCGCCTTTACAGAAACTTATACTTTTGGGAATCGTTTCTCTCCTATTGACTTCCCGTTTGGTGCTTGTTAAAATAACAACATGGGAAATGCAGTAAAGGAGAAATGTCTGTATGACAAAAGGTATATTTTTCATGGGCAAGATCAGAAACCGTGTCCTGATCAAATGGATTCTTATGAATGTCATAACATTTATGATACCCGTCGTCTGTGCGTTATGCAATTATTTTATCTGCAACACCCTCATTATGCGCAAAACCGAGCAGGTCAATAAATTTATGCTGATTCAGATCGCGGAGAGTATTGACAAGCGCTGCTCCGATATCTACACGTTATCAAAAAACTTTCTGGTAGACAGGGATTTTTCCTGCTACAAATTTATTACCACCAACCATACACTTTTCGCCCAGCGCATCTGGCAGTGCTTTAAGCAGCTTAATATTGCCAATAAGGCAAATTCTGATATTGAGGTGATGCTGTACCTTCCTCAGAGCGAATATATTGTCAATTCTTATACCGCCAACACCGTACAGAATCTCTACCGCAGCATGCTTTTTAACCAAAAGATCGCCATCTCTCAAGAAGAATGGCTTTTGCAGCTATGCGAAAACAAGGAAAATAGTTTCTATATTCTTGATACCTTGAGTTACTCTCATTATGGAACCGATTGTCTTACTTATATGTCGCAGGCGTTGGATTCTACTAAACAGTACACGGGATGGCTCTATGTCTCAACGCCGCTTAAATTTATCGAAACCTTGTTAGCGGGCAGTGAACATGGTATGGAAACGTTTTTGATCCTTGATGAAAATGGAAACCTTCTCAGAAGCTTTGGCGAGAATCTTGTACCAGAAAATCTTGTTCTTTTTGATGAGGGTACTGTGAAATTTTCCATTGGCTCGGAATCTTAAATAGCTGCCTACACCTCCTACTCACTCACAGGATGTCAGTATGTGTTGTACACGCCAGAAAGCATCTATAAGCAGGAGGTCAACCGAAACGCATTGATTAATTTTTCTATTATTTTCCTTGGGGTAGTGTGCGGCATCTTGGTGCTCTGTGTGCTTCAGAAGAAAAATTATCAGCCTCTTAAAAACTTAATTCAGATTATTCCAGAGCAGGATGGTGATTTCTTTGGAGATGAATATGAGAAGATAGAGAGAAGTCTTAAGGTTCTCTATCATGAAAAGCAGGAATATGATAATTTCTACCGCAAACACTCCAAGATAGACAAAAGTGTCGGCCTGCTTATGGCACTTCAAGGAAGAAATCTCTATCTATATGACTTTAGTATAGAAGAAATGCTTGGAAAAAATTATCAAAACCAATGCTTCTCTCTTGTCACCTTCCAATTTGGCATGGAGGATGAATATGAGGAGCTGCATCAGAAATTTGACCGAAATATCTTAAATTTTGTGATGAATAATGTGATTGATGAGATCATAGGCAAAGATTATCGGTTTATTCAGACGATGGATAACAATATTTTTGTCTACCTTATTATATTGGATACGGAAGAGCGGCAGACTTATCTGAAAGAGGGAAAGGAAAAATTTACATGGATCTCTGATTTCTTTGCAGACCGCATGGACAAACCATTCTATATTACCATGGGAGATATTTTTGACAGCTTCGAGGATATTGACTCCTGTTATTTGGAGCTTAAGGATATTAACAACCAGCGGTATTATGCCAAATCCAGCGGTGTGATCTGGGCGTCAGAGATGCAGCTTGTCCGAACACCCACGATCGAGCGCATGTCTCATTATAGCAGACGTTTTGTCAATCTTTTGGAAAAAAACAGCAGAGAGCAGGCACAAATTTTGCAAGAGACGCTATTTCTTGAGCTAAAAAATATGGACTGCCCATTTGAGCTGATCAGTTACTATATCTTATCTTTGGTAAACAGCATCCTTCTGGAATTTAAGAATACGTTGCTGTCCGAGAAAACCGCTTGGAGTGCAATCCGCCAAAATCTTGCTATTATGAAGATGACAAATTCGGAGGAAGCATTAAAGGAGTCCTTCACAGAGTTTCTCAATCTGTTGGGCGAAAAAAACAACCGTGCAAAAAAGCAGAATTCTGAGCTTGGAATTCGTATTAAGGAATATGTGGAGGCAAATTACCATAACTGCGATATTAACATCTCCGTGATTGCGGATGAGTTTGGCATTACGCCTCGCTACATGTCCAAACTGTTTAAAGAACAGACGGGCGATAATCTTTTGAACTTTATCAATGATGAAAGAATCGGCTATGCCAAACTGCTGCTACAGACCACACAAAAGACCATAGAGGAGATCGCAGCCATGGCCGGCTTTACCAATGTGCGCACCTTTCGCCGGAATTTTCAGAAGGTGACAGGAATGTCCCCCGCCTCTTACCGTCAGGCGGCAAATTACGGGGAAAGATAAGCGGACAAAAAGGAAAAATAACCGCAAATTTTAGAGGACAAAATGTAAAAAACAGA
>CAMWWW010000344.1 GCA_947178015.1 uncultured Clostridia bacterium | reverse complement strand
TGACTGGATCGATGGAGGAAGTACTGCTTGATTATGTGCGGATGCTGACCCATATGGCTCTGATTCAATTTAATCGGATGCAGAAAAAAATGCAGGAGAAGGAAGGAGAGATCTGCCGAATGATCGAGCTGTTTGGCTATATGGAAAGCATGATCGCGGCGGCGTCTTTCCGAGAGCTTTTGCAAAATTACTGTATACCAGAATTTATTTCAGAATCCCGCCATGTCTCCCTTTCTTTATCTGGCATGTATCATCCCATGCTGGATCGCCCCATACCCAACACAATACAGGCAGCAGGTGGAGTTTTAATTACAGGCTCCAATGCCTCCGGCAAATCGACTTTTTTAAAGACGGTCGGCATCTGCTCCGTGCTCGCGCAAACGTTGATGACCGTGCCAGCCGAGCAGTATCAAGCCTGCTTTTTCCACTTGTATTCTTCCATGGCAATCCGAGATAATTTAATGCGGCAGGAAAGCTATTATCTGGCGGAAATTCGAGCGCTGAAACGAATTCTTGACGCAAAAAAGCGGGGCGAGATGGTGTTATGTTTGGTGGATGAGGTGCTTCGCGGCACAAATACGGTGGAGCGAATCGCCGCGTCCGCACAGGTACTTTTGGAGCTTTGCGGCGACACGATATTGTGCTTTGCGGCGACGCACGATGTGGAGCTAACGTATATGTTGGAGAAAGCTTATACCAACTACCATTTTGAGGAGGAAGTTAGCGACGGGGACATTCATTTTGATTATCACCTGAGAGAAGGAAGAGCTTCCACAAGAAACGCTATCCGCTTGCTTTCTTTACTTGGCTATCCTGAAAAATTAATTCGTGCAGCGGAGGAATCCGCAGAGCATTTTATAGAAAAAGGAGAGTGGAAATGCTTGTAAAAATATATACAGACGGATCGGCGCGGGGCAATCCTGACGGCCCCGGAGGGTATGGAACCATTTTATCTTACACCGATGCATCGGGAAAAGAGCACATTCGGGAATTGTCCGCAGGCTATAAAAAGACCACCAACAACCGGATGGAGCTGATGGCGGCGATTGTGGGACTTGAAGCGCTCATTAAGCCCTGCACAGTGGAGCTTTATTCGGATTCTCAATATCTGGTAAAGGCATTTAATGACCATTGGATTGAAGGCTGGATAAAAAAAGGATGGAAACGCGGGAAAAATGAACCCGTTAAAAATACAGACCTATGGAAACGGCTGCTTCAGGCGAAAAAAACGCATACCGTTACCTTTATCTGGGTAAAAGGGCACGATGGCCATCCCCAAAATGAAAGATGCGACTATCTCGCCACAAAAGCAGCCGATGGCAAGGAGCTCTTAGAGGATACGGTGGAAGAGTATGGATGAAAATTATAGTGAAAATAAAAAACATATTTTACAAAGCAATATTTGGAAAAATGGTTGACATCTTTTCTGATTGCGCTTATACTAAAATGTGTTCATGGTAAAAAACAACAATAAAAAAGGAAAGGAGGCAATGTATCATGACAAGATTAAGAAACAGAATGTTACAACAAAATAGTTATGAGATTGTCTCCCAGAATATTGCAGATTAAGTCAGCTTTTGTGTGTGTTGCATGAAAGAGGATAGATAAAGTCATGGCTGCCGTTCAGGAGCCATGATTTTTTCGTTTTTTTGCACAGAATATGTGGTATTTTGTTGTTGATAGGGCATATTTTTGTGCGAATTGCATGGGACACATATGGATGCGTTGTCTGTATTCTGGGAGGGAAAAACGGAGGGGTGAAATGAATCTACCGAATAGTTTTGTCAGTGTCGCCCGAAAGTATGGGATTGAGAAGGATGCAATTATATTTGCCGCCACAGCGGATTTTGATATGGAGTATCGATTCTCAGATTCTATTGTGGCACTGACGAAGGATAAGCTGTTATTGGCAACTTACCCTTTTATGGAGAAAGCGGAGCACGGCTTTGGCGGCTACAGCAGCTTTCAGATAAAAGAGGATATGGTGCTTGCCGAGGAGCCTGCGCTGCAAATTTTTGAGCTGAGCCGTGTAGAAAGCATGGAGGTGATCCGTCAGGTTGCCACGGGTGTGCTGATGGTAAAGTTGGATGGCGTGGAGCGAAATTTCTGCCATTTTTCCAACACTCGAATGGAGGGCTTTTTGCGGCTCTGCCGCCTTCGGGATAAGCTAAAGAAGGAGGAGGAAATCACAAAGGAAGATCTGGATGTTAAGAAGGGAAAAGACTGCTGCCCGAAGTGCGGCATGATTTATCCAGATCAGGAGCGCAAGGTCTGCCCAAAGTGTATGGATAAGAAGTCGATTTTATTGCGGGTAATGGCTTATTTCCTACCATATAAGAAAAGTCTGATCGCGATGATACTATGCTATCTTGGAACAGCGGTGCTGAATCTAATTTGGCCCTATCTGAGCGGTACCATTCTCTATGATAAGGTATTGGCAAAGGACGAAGCGTTTCTTGCACTTTTGCACATTCCGGCGGGACGTTTTGTGACAGCGCTTGTCTTTTTGGTGCTTGCCATGCTCTTGACAAAGATTGCCATTCAGGGAATTGGAATATTGCAGGGTGTTCTCACGGCAAAAATTGCACCAGAGGTGGTGGCAAAGTTGAAAAG
>CAMWWW010000343.1 GCA_947178015.1 uncultured Clostridia bacterium | reverse complement strand
ACATTCTTTTTCAATGCGATATTCCCCTGTCTCGTCGCTGACCTCCAAAAATCCACAGTTTCCAAGATTCATATTCCAAAAACAGGCGATCTCCTGTTTTCTTAACTGATAAATCATAGAATGGATCGCCGCTCCGTGCGAAACTAAAAGAACCTTTTTTCCCGGCAACGTCCCTTTGATCTCCGAGAGAAAAGACCATGTGCGCGCAGAGAGCTCCAAAAGCGATTCCCCGCCCTCAGGCGCCACATAACGCGAAGGGTCCTTGAAAAAATTATCATAAGGCGGCATCATCTTTTCAAGCACCGTTCCCTCCAGCATCCCAAAACTAATCTCTTTTATCCGCTCCTCCAAAATAATATCTTCTCTGCTTCTCCCTGTCACAAGCTCAGCCGTCTCCACCGCCCTTATAAGAGGGCTGGCATATACCCTGTCAAATAAAATGCCAGAAAGCTCCTCCCTAACCTTCAAAGCCTGCTGTTTTCCTCTTTCATTAAGCGGATTATCCTTCTGTCCCTGCAACACCCTTCTGGTATTATCATCCGTCTCTCCATGACGCATTATATACAAATGCATAACCTATCCCCTTTCTGTGTGCTGATATAATCCTTATTTCTGCGCTACTTTCTGCACATAAAGCAATGAAGTGGCAAACAGCGCGCAGACACAAATTCGTGTAAAAATATATTTTTCACTCTATGATTCCTTTAGATGAAAACGATTTACCAGTTCATGTAGACGCTTGGACTGATCGGATAACTCCGCGCTTGTCGCGGCGCTATTCTGCGCAAAGGAAGAATTTGATTGCACTACATTGCTGATTAAATCTACATTTTCTGTAAGCTGCTTTAACACGTGATTCTGATTCTGTGAAGCGTTGCTGATCTGATCCATCGAGCGAACAATCTCCCTCGATCCTTCTACCACAGACGCAAGCGATTTTGCCGTCTTATCTGCAATGCCCATACCATTTTCTACTGCGGTCTGTGAATCCTTTATCAGAGCTGCGGTCTGATTGACTGCCTCTGCACTTTTCGCCGCCAAATTGCGGATCTCATCCGCCACCACAGCAAAGCCCTTTCCCGCTATTCCTGCCCTTGCCGCCTCGATCGAAGCATTGAGAGAAAGCAGATTAGTCCGCGAGGCAATTTCTTCTATTGTCTCCACAATCTTCTGAATCTCCCCAGAAGAATGGCTGATCTCCGACATTGCATGGATTAAGCGCTCCATCTCTGCATTGCTTTCCTTAATGTTTCTTCCAACCTCTGTGACATTCCTATTCGCCGCCTCTGCATCCTTTGCGTTCGCCGACACATCCTTTGACAAGCTTTCAATCGAGGCCGCAAGCTGGTCGATCGCCGCTGCCTGTTCTGACGCGCCGTCCGAGAGAACCTGTGCGCCGGAGGATACATTCTCTGAGCTTGCAGACACCTCATCTGCCGAGAGAACAATCTGATGCAACGTATCATTTAACGATTGTGCAATTTTCTCAATGGATACCTGAATCGGTATAAAATCCCCGATATACTTCTGTGTGATGGTAATATCCATATGATTTTCCGCCATCTTAGAAAGCTGCTCAGAAATATCCTTTACATAATTGCTCATAATCGCGCTAATATGATTAAATGCCTGCGCAAGCTGCCCCAGCTCATCATGCGACTGAATGTCTATATGAATACTTAAATCTCCCTTTTCCAGTTTAGCTGCCCCATCCGCAATATATTGAATTGGAGCCAGTGATTGTTTAATAATGCGGTTCACCGCCACCAGCAAAAGAATTCCAAACAATACTACCAAAAAAGTCAGTTTTCCAGTACCCTCTATAATAGGAAAATAAAATTCCATGCTGTCCACTGTCATATGAAGTGTCCAGCGAGTTTTTCCATTTACTGTCAACGGGATTGTCACAGAGATTCCATTTTTCCCCGTGGCATAATTTTTCCCGCCCTCAATCATAGAACGGCTGGTTATCTGCTTCTCCTCCGACGTCGAATAAATTTTATCTGCCGCCTCCGCCATCGCATGATAACCGACCTCTGAGGCAATTTTTCCCACCTTTGTGCTGTCAGCAGAATCTACCAAAATCGTTCCATCCTCTGCAAGAGCAACCAGATGTGCAGATTTATAATCTGTGCTGACCAAAAGCTGCTCCTGCATGGTATCAAGCCCCACATCGACGCCAGACACCCCAAGAAATTTTCCCTCGGCATCCCAGACAGGCGCGATCACGCTGATCATCATAATATTCTTCCCCATCAGCTCATACACATAGGGGTCCATAATATAAGGCTTGCCCGTCTCCTTCATCTGCATATAATATTCTTTTTCATAATTATCAAAAGCGTCCTCATGCTTTTCAAAAACATATCCCGTCCGCTCTTCATTGAGATATACCACGGATTCATACGCAATCTCTCTTTTATGAACATGATAAGGTTCCCCGTTCGCATCCGCAATGGCATTTTGCTCAAAATAGGCAAATCCTGTCGGAAAGCCGTCGCCACCCTCCAAAAGCCCCACCAAAGCCGTGTCAATCGCATCCCTCTGCTCCTTCGGGTCCAATGCAGAAATATCTGACTCTTATACTCATCTGACGCTGCCGACGAAGAGGAAAGTGTAGA
>CAMWWW010000342.1 GCA_947178015.1 uncultured Clostridia bacterium | reverse complement strand
CTTCCAAGGTAGTGGCGGTAAAGCGGAAGGAGAGGTATCAGGCGGCAATTGAGAGCGGCGTCCGCTTAAAGGATAATTACTATGCAAATATGGCAAGGTGGAAGTATCCATTTTATATATTAAGACATCCTGTGGATGGGTACCATGAGCTTAAGAATAATAAAAAGTATTCGATTCGCATGGCAAATCTGATTTTGCTTCTCTGGACATTGCTTGCCATACTGAACTGGGGCTATATTGATTATGATTTCCGAAGCAGATTTCAAGAGGTTGCATTGTTTGAGGTTTTGCTGACAACCATTCTTATCTTTGCCTTGGTTGTGGTGGCAAATTGGTGTTTTTGTACTTTGATGGAAGGAAAAGGACGCCTGCCGGAGATCTGGGTCTGCTGCGCCTACGCGCTTCTGCCCTATGTGCTCTGTGGTTATCTTCGTCTGTTCTTATCGTATACCATGGTGTATGATGAGGCGGTGTTTTTAAATTATCTGATTATGATTGCGGCAATGTGGAGCTTTCTTCTTTTTCTTTTGGGACTTTCCGTGCTGCATGATTATAGCCTCTCCAAGACGATCGCCTCTTTTGGCTTGACGGTGTTTGGCGTATTGATTGTGGTATTCTTTATTGTTTTGATTTCTGGGCTTGTAATACAGATTTACAACTTCTTTATGACAATATACAGCGAGATACGATATCGTATGCTGTAGAGCTTCAGGATAACAAAGCAAGGCAGAAGGAGAGAAACAGATATGAGAGCAGAAAAGAAGAAAAAAGATAAGAAAAGAATATGCCCTGTGCTGGCAGCACTTCTCTGTGCATGGATTCTGTGTACTGCCTGCTATAACAGGGCACTGGCACAGGAAGGAGAGTGGGGAACGCCCTCCGACAGCCATTATACTATGAAAGTGGCAGAAAATGATACATATGAGCTGATGGCAAATGAGGACGGCACCATCGCGGTACGGAATAAAAAGAACGGACATCTATATGAATCCAACCCGCGCGGGGAGGATGCACTCGCCGTGGGCGTCAATATGACCAATATGAAGAGCCAGCTTTATATCACCTACACCGATACGGCGGGAAATGTAAGCACCAAGAACAGCCAGACCGAATGTGTGAACAAAGGATGGCTGACCTACAAAAAAACAGATGACGGCGGAATACGATTTGTCTATGATTTTCAGGGAACGGGGTTTGAGATCCCGGTGGAGTACCGTTTAAATGAAAAAGGGCTGAAGGCAGAGATTGTGCTTAGTGATATTGTTGAGTGTAAAGATGGGATGGAGATTTACTTGACGGATATTGCGTTACTTCCCTTTTTCGGCGCCGCGGGGTCGGAAGCTTCCGGTTATATGCTTGTGCCGGACGGATCAGGAGCTCTGATTTACTTGAATAATGATAAGGCATCTTATGGCGCCTACTCGCAGGCTGTATACGGAAGAGACATCGCTCTGGTGACGGAGAAGCTTTCCGTGGAAAGTGAGACGGCGAGAATCCCTGTATTTGGGATGAAGGAGGATGAGGATGGTTTTCTGGCAATTATCTCCTCCGGGGATACCAACGCTACGATTAATGCGATGACAAGCGGTGTGTTAAATAGCTATAACAATGCTTATGCGTCGTTCCGCTACCGCCCATTTGTCCGCTCCACTTTTCTTCAGGGCAATGCGTATGCATCCAATGGAAAAGGCGATACGGTGGTATCTTTGACCATCTCTCCAGTGCTTCCTAAAACAGAGCGATATTCTATAGAATACTTGCTTTTGTCAGATAAGGAGCTGGATTATGTAGATATGGCGGAGGCATATAGAGCGTATCTGACGGAGCAGTATGGCATGACTGCCAAGGTAAAACAAGAGGTTCCATTTTATCTAAATTTGTTGGGTGGGTTAAAGGTGGAGGAATATATTTTGGGTGTGAAAACCCATGCACTCAAGCCTCTTACTACCTTTGCACAGGCACAGAAAATTCTGGAGCATTTTCAGAGCGCCGGGATTGATTCACTGGCGGTAAAATATACAGGATGGCAGAAAGGTGGAATGGAGTCAAAGATTCCTGCGAATATCAGCTTTGAATCGAAGCTGGGCGGGACATCTGGCTATGGGAAGCTTGTGGATTATGTCAATCAGAGGGGGATAGCGTTATTTTTAGATTTTGATTTTGTCAATCTATATGAGAGCGGAAATGGCGTGTCCAGCTATTCGGACGCAGCGCAGACGGTAGGTTCTACACCGGCGTATCAGTATACCTACGATTACAATTCCCTGAGCAAAAAGGAATCAGAGCGATGGAAGATTGTGACGCCCACAAAGCTTATCGATGCACTTTCTTCCATGTTAAATAAAAAGAGTAAGCTGCAGGGGATGAATCTCGCGCTTTCCTCTCTTGGCAGCAGCATATATTCTGATTTTTCGCCGAAGAAAGATGGTGTGGATCGTGCAGACGTCATAGGGATCTGGCGAAATCTGTTTGAGCAGTGCAGCGAGCAGTTTCAATCTATTATGATTGATAATGGAAATGCCTACACTTTCCCTTATGTCAGCCATATCTATGATGCGCCGCTGCAATCGTCGGGCTATGATATTGAGGATGAATCGGTTCCGTTTTATCAGATCGTGCTTGATGGT
>CAMWWW010000341.1 GCA_947178015.1 uncultured Clostridia bacterium | reverse complement strand
GGTGACGGAGGAAATAGCTGCGCTGGCTATGCGGACCATTCTCGAAAATGATTATACAAATATCTTTTATATCTTTCATAATATCACCTCCAAGTAGTCGAATAAATTTTTTCTTTCAGAAATCATTATACACTAAGGCTATTCTATTTTCAAGCTATATTAGAACCATCCTTTCTTCTTTGCGCATCTTTTTATCTCCATGCTTTTTCTGTAAAATGTAAGCTTTTTATAAAGGCTTCTGCCTCTTCTTTGGTGTAATATCTTTCATTTAAATAGACAATATAGCCATATGCCGCGCCTTCTCTTGCTGTGGCGGCATACCAGATATTTGCGGTCTGCTCTTCTTCTGGTATTGGCCTGCCTGCTTGTTCTGCTTCTGCGATCTCCGAGGCCGTAAATAAGTCATGGTTCAGACAAAATAGAACCGCAGATTCCTCACATTCATCCACTGACTCGGTTGTTCCAACCTGAGAGGTATGGTTCAGCCCGCGAAAGTTTACTTCTGTAAGTTTTCCTTCTGTAAAAAGAAAAGATTCATAATCCAACGCGTTTGGGACATGGATGTTTGATATAGGGTAACGCATAATTCCGCCGGCAGCTTTCCAGATACTGTATGTATTTTCGCTTCCATTTGTGGTATAGTGATTTTCCCCAATCCACCTAAATTCCACTCCGCCATAACCATATCCGCCCTGCGGTTGATATGCCATTTCTTGTATGAACTCCTCTTTGGGAACGGTGTAGCTTACCCAATCGGACATCGTTTCCCTGCGCTGCCTGAAAGCGAGAATATCCGTATATACTCTTGCATCACTGTCATAGGATTGATTGTACAAAAGGATGGAACTGCCGTCTGACAGCTTGGTGAGGCTAATAAGCTCAATGGCATTATTTTCAATATAGTAAGAAAGGTATAATCTGTATTCTGTCTCTGTTTCCCTGTCAATGAGAGAATACGTAAGCCCTTCCCGAATGGTTGCCAGATCTGCTGTTCTTTCTGACCATTCTGCTCCATCATAGCCTGCATAGTCTTCCAGAGTTGGATTTTCTTTAGATACAAGCTCTGTCAGTTTGTCCCATGAAAGCGCTTCCTCACGTACAAGCGCTCGCGCCATTTGATTGTATTGCTCTGTCTGCTCCGAGATCGATTCGTTTTCTGATACTGGTTCTTGTTCTCCTTGCGTAGTCGTATTGCCCCATACGCCTTCTTGAAATTGCACACTTTCTGCAAAGGCAATCATGTCCTCTTTTGAATAATAGCGCGCATTTAAAAATATAAGATATCCTATCTCTGCATTTTCTCTGGCAAATGCTACATACCAGATATCGGATGTCGTCTCATCTTCTGGTATGGGATTGCCTTCTGCTTTTGCCTGTTCTATTTCAGGCAGCGTATAGAGATCATGGTTCATCTGAAAAATAACGGCTTGTTCTTCACAGCCCTCCAATCGTTGTGGTTGTTCGGAAATACTAGAATGATTATAGCCTAGAAAAACATCGGTAAGTATTCCCTGCTCAAAAGTAAAGTGTTCACCGGCACAGCGCACAACTCCACCCGCTGCCTTCCAGTCCGGTACAAAGTTTTCACTTTCTTTTGCCTTATATCCGCCCTCTCCAATCCATTCAAATAATTCTCCTCCATAGAAATCTGGTCCTAAATCGGCGCGGTAATTCTCTATTCTGACATATTCTATTTTGGGCAGTTGAAAGCGCATCCAGTCGGACACGGAAGGAATCTGTTTTCTGTAGGTTTCTATTTCCTCCCTCGTCACTTTCCTGTCAAGCCAGCTATGATTATAGAAATAAAAATCTGAATGATCCTTTTCTCGGCTTACCCAGATGGAGTCCACCTCATTGGCGGATAAGCTTCCAAAAAGTTTGGTCCCATACGTTATTGTGAGACGATATTCTGTATCTGTTTCTTTATCATAAAGTGAATAGCGAATATAATCGGTATTTCTTTCTTCTTTTCTCTCTTCTATCGGCGTCCATTCTATTCCATCATAGCCAACATAATCCTCCAAGTTATGTTTTTCTGATAAAACAAGATCCGTCAATTTTTCAAATGTCAGTTCTTCGTTTCGCTCTATACTTCTTAGATTTAGGTTATATAGATCTGACTCGGAATATATTGTTTTATCCTCCGATGCCGATTCGCGGTTTGTAAGCAGCACTGCTGCAAGACAGCCAAGTACCAAAATGGACGTACAAAATACCCAAAACACAGGTCTTTTGTAAGAAAGAATATGCTTGATCCTCGCCTTGGCATCATTTTCTCCAAAAGAAAGGGGGCCATTTATCAAAATAGAATGTTTTGGATATCCTGCCGATAATTGTAAAAGTGTTTTTGAGTAGTCTTTGCGGACGGTATCTCCAAGCTTTGCCAACACCGCCTCATCACAGGACATCTCCATATCCTTGCACATCAGTCTCCAAGCGATCCAGACAAATGGGTTAAA
Source organism: uncultured Clostridia bacterium (assembly GCA_947178015.1). Taxonomy (GTDB): domain Bacteria; phylum Bacillota; class Clostridia; order Lachnospirales; family Lachnospiraceae; genus RGIG8607. Next base: position 185 of record CAMWWW010000341.1, on the reverse strand, counting down.
CCAATGGATGCTTGCCGCCACAAAAAATAAAGGCTTTATAAGATAATCCCGTCGTTTGATATGTACGTTTTCATGTGTGATAATATAGCTCTTTTCCGGCTCCTTTAATCCTTTTGGAAGATAGATGCTAGGATGCAGCAATCCATATAAAAATGGCGCCTCCACCCAATCGGATTCAAAGATGC
>CAMWWW010000340.1 GCA_947178015.1 uncultured Clostridia bacterium | reverse complement strand
CTTCTCCATAGTTTGAGATCAGACATCTGCCTTGCTGCACTTTGGGCAGAGAACATACGGTTTTCTCCCTGCTGAAATTACATACCACCAGAAGCCTTTGATTCTGATAAGAGCGAACATAGACGAATACGCTTGGATGATCTGGAAATAAAAGCTGGTAGGTACCCTGAATGATTATTTTATGCTCCTTGCGCAGACGAATTAGTTTCTGATAATAGTGAAATACGGAGTCTGCTCTTTCAATCTGCTCTTTTGCATTGATTTCTTTATAATTGGGATTTACCATAATCCATGGTGTTCCTGATGTAAAACCAGCGTGAGCGGTATCGTCCCACTGCATGGGCGTTCTGGCATTATCTCGGCTTTTTTCTCGCAGATAGCCAAGCATCTCCTCGCCTGAGCAAATATGCTTGCCTGTATACTCCTCATAGGCGTGTATGCTCTCAATATCGCGAAAATCCTCAATGCTTGCAAATGGAACATTGGTCATGCCAAGCTCCTCGCCCTGATAGATATAGGGCGTGCCCTGCATAAAATGCAGACAGGTCGCAAGCATCTTTGCGGATGTCTCCCGATATTCCCCGTTATCTCCAAGACGGGACACAATACGGGGCTGATCATGGTTGCACCAGTATAAGCTGTTCCATGCGGTCCCATACAGCTCTGTCTGCCATTTGGACAGCACGGCTTTAAGCTCCGTCAGATCCATCTTTTTATCGCACCATTTACTGCCGTTCTCACTGTCAAGCCCCATATGCTCAAATTGAAAAACCATATCAAGCTCTGTCCCATCTAGGTTTGCATATTTTTTGGCTTCCTCCACCGTCACGCCAGCACATTCCCCAACGGTCATTAGATTGTATTTTGACAATACCTTTCGGTTCATCTCTTTGAGATATTCATGAACATGAGGCCCGTTCTGCACATAGGGCCCAAAATCGCCGTATCCTGTGCCGCCAGTCTCGCCGTCAGGAAGTGCCGGGTCCTTGGATATCATGCTGATCACATCCATACGGAATCCGTCAATTCCTTTTTTGCACCACCAGTCCATCATCTGAAAGACCTCTTCTCTGACGTGCGCATTGTCCCAGTTCAGATCTGGCTGCTTTTTGGAAAATAGGTGAAGATAATACATCCCCGTTCTTTTATCAAGCTCCCACGCAGAACCGCCAAAACAGGAACCCCAATTATTCGGTTCTTTGCCCTCTTTTCCCTCTCTCCAAATATAGTAATCTCGAAAAGAATTGTCCACGGAGCTTCTGCTCTCGACAAACCATGCATGTTCATCCGAGGTATGATTTACCACCAAATCCATTACAATGCGGATTTCTCGTCTATGCGCCTCGAAAAGCATCTGGTCAAAATCCTCCATGGTACCGAATTCCTTCATAATTTTTCCATAGTCACGGATGTCATAACCATTGTCATCATTTGGAGACTCGTACACAGGAGACAGCCAGATCACATCGATCCCCAGCTCCTTCAGATAATCGAGCTTCTGTGTAATCCCGTTTATATCGCCTATCCCGTCTCCATCACTGTCCATAAAACTTCTGGGATATATCTGATACACTACGCTTTCTTTCCACCATGCTCTTTCCATCTCATCCTCCCTCTCCTATTTTCACACATGCTCTTCTTGTGCAATAAATTCAAGCTGACAAGAATTGTACTCTCCCATCTCAACAGGTACGGGAAGTCCTGCCTCCATCAATGCTTCTGCCGCATACTTCTGTCCCGAAGCTGTCTCCTTATATATCGCGCCCTTTAATAAGCCTTTCAGCTTTACAAGGCTCACCTCCATATTTCCATGAAGTTCTGTCGCCACAAGATTGAATAGCGCCTGCTTTTTATCTTCCGACACAAAAAGCCATGCCGCGCAGGGATCGGCAAACGGATCGGTCAAGCGATAATAATTGCCGTTCTGAATCAAACTCTCATATTTTTTGTAGGTTTGTATCTGCTCTTTAATCTCTGCTCGTTCTTCTTCCGTCATGTGCTTTGGATTCAGTTCGTAGCCAAAGGTTCCCGCCATTGCGACAATACCTCTGGTCTTCAAGCTTGTGATTCTTCCTGTCTGATGGTTAGGAACCGCAGATACATGCGAGCCTACGGTAGAGATAGGATAGAAAAAGGATGTCCCATACTGAATCCGTAGCCGATCCACCGCGTCGGTATTATCGCTGCACCAGATCTGCGGCGTATAGTACATCATCCCGGCGTCAAACCTTCCGCCTCCTCCGCAGCAACCCTCGATTAACATCCTTGGATAGCGAGAAATCAGCCGCTCAAGGAAATCATACACGCCCAGCACATACTGATAATGTACTTTGCCTGCCACATTTTCTCTGGAATAAATATCCGAAAGGCTGCGATTCATATCCCACTTTACATAAGATACCTCTCCCTGATCCAGCACATTGCAGATTGCATGAAAGACATAATCCCGCACTTCTTTTCTCGAAAAATCCAACACGAGCTGATTGCGCGAGCGCACTGGCTTTCTTCCCGGAATCTGAAGCGCCCAATCTGGATGAATACGATAAAGCTCACTGTCCTCCGAAACCATCTCTGGCTCAATCCAAATACCAAACTTTACGCCGGCATCCGTCACTTTGCCAATCAGCTCCTTTAGGGAACAGCCTAG
>CAMWWW010000339.1 GCA_947178015.1 uncultured Clostridia bacterium | reverse complement strand
GAGATCTATGTAGCAATTTTTCATTTATATTTATATAAGAGTTGTTCCTATATAGATGAAAAATAGTTAGAGTTCGCTATTTTCTTTCAAGGGCAACTATTGGATTCCAGTTAGATGTGATGCAGAATAAAAAAGTGGGGAATACCGAAAAAGTAGCATAGGCAGTCCGCTATTTTCCTCAAGGAACCTATTGAAAAACGTTGGTGCTTAGCGAGGTTTCTCACGAGCTTAGCATCCATTACGTTTTTCACTAAGCGGGAGCGGGGTGACGGAGGATAATAGGCTGCACTCAGAGCGAACCCCTTTTTGAAACAGCAAAAAACCAATAGCCTACCCTATATTTTCTAAACCATTGTATACACAGCCGTCCCTTCTTTTGTGATATGCTGCACTTCCACTCTATTATTTTGCGCCGCATAATCTAAGTAACAAGATATTTCTTTTTCTTTGTTTCGGTGCATCAGCTCTACAATGTTTCCCTGCTTTCGAAGTGTATCTGCCATTCTTGCCCCCTCTGCCTGACAATCCTGTTCGCAGAGTACGACAATGCCCACATTTTCTGCTTTTGGAAGAAGCTTCTGCCTTGACAGGGCAATTAGAAGCTGATCGACATTGATGGCAAAACCGATGGATGCCGCCTGTTTTCCAAATTGCTTTAGCAGACTGTCATAGCGCCCTCCTGTCACGATTAGCTCTCCTGTTCCGTAGGTGTACGCCTTTACTGTCACGCCTGTATAATATTTATACCGCCCCAACATTCCAAGCTCAAAGGAGATATAATCCTCCAGTTGATATGCCTTTAATATTTCATAGATCTGCTCCAAGCGCTCAATCGCCTGCAAGGATCGGTTGTTGGTGGCAAGCTTTCTTGCTTCCTCAAGTTTTTCTGTCGAGCCGAACAGCTCTGAAAGATTCAGAATCTTTTGTTTCATCTCCTCGCCAATGCCTGCCTCGGAAAGCAGCTCTTCTACACCGATAAAGTTCTTCTTCTCCATCAGATCGCGAAGGCCTGCTTCCAGCTCCTCCCCGATGCCTGCTTCTTCCATCAGTCCCTTAAAAAATTCCACCTCGCCTATCTCAACCTGAAATTCTGTAAGCCCTGCTGCCAGCATGCAGCGGATTATCATCGCTATCATCTCGGCATCCGCCCCCGGCGCATTGTCTCCAATCAACTCGCAGCCAAGCTGTGTTGTTTCCTTAAGCCTGCCTTGATAGCTGGAATTGTTGATAAAGGTATTTCCCACATAGCAAAAGCGCAGGGGCATATCCTCCTCCATATAGTATTTTGCTGCACAGCGCGCGATCGATGGCGTGATGTCCGGGCGCAGCACCAGTGTGTTTCCTTCTCTGTCAATAAATTTAAACATTTCTTTTGAGATCACGCTTCCCCGCTCTTTATTAAAAATATCGAAAAATTCAAAGGTTGGTGTCTGAATATCACGATATCCAAAGGAATGACACAATTGATGTAGTCTGTTTTGTATGCAGAGTTTTCTTTCACATTCTTGATAATAGATGTCACGTACTCCCTCAGGAGTATGTAATAATTGATTTTTCATAATGATTCCGCCTCGTTTGCTTTATTATAGTACAGTGCTAATTCACTACTTTACTAATATATGGATTATAGCCTGAAATCTGTTTTCTGTCAATCCCGTCCTTCTAAGTCTTTTTTTAGAGCGGGAAGATAATGTACAAAGGCGGCTCCCTCCTGATGGATCTGGTAGTCTCTGTCAATCTCTTCATAGGTAAAGCTCTTGCGACCTCCATCCACCGCTCTTTGATAAAATTTATGGATATGATGAAATGGAATATAATACATCTCATCCCGATTCGTGTAGGATACCAGCAAAAACGCCACGCCTCCCTGCCGCTCAAATTCTTCCATAAAAGCGATCTGATGTGCATGAATATTGGCGATGGGAAATGTATCCTTCGCACATTCCTTTGCATCAAAGCACACGGGAATCCCCTGCACGGTGCCAATGTAATCCACCGTGCTTTTTTGGTCGAAGTAGGCAAGCGTGATATGTCTTGTCTCCTTTTCAATCTGAATGGGCTTGATCGGCGTCGGAATTTTCTGAATTAGGGCGAGATGCTTTTCTTTATAGGCATCATTTGTGTGATTGATAAGCTCCTCCAGCGCAGAGCCTCTTAAGCCTCTGGAATTCCATGTCGCCATGCCAATCCCTCCCCTCTGAGCAACCGGAAAAATGGCTCCGGCAAAGGCGCCGTAAAGCTTTTTTCTGATAGATAAGAATATTCTCCATCCAGTTCTGGGAAGCATAGCTTATAGGAATGGAGAAGCTGTGTGCGAATCTGATAGGCGCTGTTATAGCTGTGATTCGTCCTTTTGTCCCCATACTTTGGATCACCGATTATGGGATGCCCCACGGAAGCGAGATGTGCCCGTATCTGATGTGTGCGCCCGGTGATCAGCTTTACTTTTAACATAGTAAGGTTCCCATTTGATGTGAGAGGCTGATAGGCGGTACAGACAAACAGATCCTCTGGTGAGGCAGGCTTTTTGCGAATCACCACAGTATTGGTTCCTTTCTCTTTTGAAAGATAGCCCTCCAAGGAAGCTGCCTGCATCTCTCCTTTTACCAAGCACAGATAGTATTTCCCCAAAGATCGATCCTTAAATTGCTGGGATAGCATCTGAAG
>CAMWWW010000338.1 GCA_947178015.1 uncultured Clostridia bacterium | reverse complement strand
GGCTCACACACAAGCCTTGCTCTCAGCTTTGTCAACTCTCCCTCCGGCTTATCGGGATATAGCTGAAATAGAAACTCGCTGGAAGAAAGCTCTAAAACAGCATCTCCCAGAAATTCCAGTCGCTCATTGCAGCTTTCCTTTTGAAGATGATGCTCATTTGTATAAGAGCTGTGCATCAAAGCCTGCCTAAGCAATGCCTTATTCTTAAAACAATAACCAATTTTGCGTTCCAGATTCTCCATTTGTTCCTTCATAATCCCTTCCTTTCCTCAAGCGAAACTCCCTCTCTTTCCTGCACAGAATCTCCAAAATAAAGTGTGCAGGCGCCTCAAGCCTTGAGAAACCCGCACACTTTGCACACTGGAGCAAATTCGTCCCATATTAATTCAATGCGTTTTTGATCTGTTCCACTGCATCTCCAACAGACACGATCTTCTCAGCCTCTTCATTCGGGATCTCAATATCAAACTCCTCCTCGATCCCCATGATAATCTGAAATACATCAAGAGAATCTGCCCCCAGATCATCCACAAATGTCGTATCCATCGTGATCTCATCTTCCTCTACATTTAAAACCTCTGCTATAATTCTCTGTAATTTCTCAAATTCCATATCCCTCTCCCTTTCTTATTCTTCCACAATTATATTCTGTTTGATTTTCTCATTGATTTGCTGTTCCTTAAAGGCAACACATTGAATCACTGAATTTTTAACCTCATTCGCTTTCGCGCTCCCGTGCGTCTTTACCACCAGACCATTTAAGCCCAAAAGCGGCGCTCCGCCATATTCACTTACATCAAAGGCTTTTAAGGTCTGTGTAACGGAGGGCTTCACCAAAACAGCCCCTATCTTAGACATCGCCGTACTCATCAGTCCCTTCTTTAACATCCGCTTAAAGGTCGATCCCATCCCTTCATACAGCTTTAGGATCACATTGCCGACAAATGCCTCGCAGACAATGACATCCGCATAGCCTGACGGAATATCTCTTGCCTCGATACTTCCGATAAAATGGATATCTGGACAGCCCTTAAGCAGCGGAAAGGTCTCCTTTACCAACGCATTTCCCTTTTCCTCCTCCGCTCCGATATTCACTATCGCAACTTTTGGATCTTTCACCTTGACTACATTCTCCATATAGATAGAGCCCATCTTTGCAAATTGTACCAGATGGGAAGATCTGGCATCCACATTTGCACCACAGTCAATAAGCAGGGAAACACCCTTCTCCGTGGGAATTAGAGGTGCTAGGGGAGGTCTCTCAATTCCTTTAATTCTTCCAATAATTAGCTGTCCGCCTACCAGAATCGCTCCTGAGCTCCCCGCTGATACGAAGGCATCTGCTTCCTTTCGCTTCACCAGATTCATTGCCACCACAATGGAAGAATCTTTCTTCTTTCGAATCGCCATAACCGGAGGCTCCTCTGTGGCGATCACCTCGCTCGCATGTACAACGCGAATCTGTTCTTGAGGATAGGTATACTTGGATAGTTCTTCCTTCACCCTGTCTTCCATTCCCACAAGGATAACCTCTATGTCTGTTCTGGTCAGAACCGCATCCACCGCGCCTCTGACAATCTCCCCCGGCGCATGATCACCACCCATGGCATCCACTGCTACTCTCACCCTATCTGACATGTTTCCTCCATCCTGCTACTCAAGCACTCTTCTTTTCGTATCTAATCATACTATACTAAATCACTATTCCCATGTCAAGCAAAGATTACTATGTAATAAATTACTCTCATAAAACAGACTACTTTATTACGAAGTATATGTTTTGTAAAAGTTACTTGTATAATCAAGTGCAGAAAGATAAATCTTTTCCTACTCGCAGCGCCCCATACACCGCCACTACGGCATATTTCCTGTGCATAAAAAAAGAGACATCCCCATTTCTATGGGTAATGTCCCTTTTACTTCTTATTGTTTAATCAACTGCAATGATCTCTCTCTTATTGTAAGAGCCGCATGCCTTGCATACTCTGTGAGGCATCATCAGCTCGCCGCATTTGCTGCACTTTACTAAATTCGGAGCAGTCATTTTCCAGTTTGCCCTACGGCTGTCTCTTCTTGCTTTTGAAGATTTGTTCTTTGGACAGATAGACATGGTTCACACCTCCTTGTTAGTTTGAATTCTTAAATACATCGAGTATTTTTGCCATTCGTGGATCTAACGACCTTGTATCACAGTCACAAGTACCATGATTGAGATTTGTCCCACATCTATTACAAATTCCTTTGCAGTCCTCCCTGCACAGAATCTTCATAGGTAAGTTCATTAAAATCTCACCGTAGACAAAACTGCCTACATCTAAGTTACTTCCACTGATAAAATTCGTCTCATCAAGAGCCTCTATCCGCTGTGCCTCCGTCTCTCCCATATTGAATTCTCGCTCTGTCTCAATAGAAAAGCTCGTCTTCACATCCTCAAGACAACGATCACAGGGAATCATCAGTGCAAGCTCAATTACCGCCTTCATCAAAAGCTTTTTCTCTCCAAGATTAGTAAACTCAAAGTGAATGGGCTTCTTATCTAAAATCGGAAACTCTCTGCCCGCAGTCCTGTAACTATCAGGCTCATATATTACATCGATCTGCCTGTGTTGTCCTTCGTTCGATAGCATCTCTGATAAATTAATCTGCATCATGTTCTCCAATGGCTACATTTCGCACACTC
>CAMWWW010000337.1 GCA_947178015.1 uncultured Clostridia bacterium | reverse complement strand
CATATCCCACCCCAAGATTTATGGGAAAAGACACAATATGAAATAAATTTGGATAATTCTGAATATAAGTTTGCAGCACCTGTTCCACCTCATCGGATATAGGTCCATCCTTAACAATGACTATCTCCTCAGGCTTGACCGTCTGCCGAAGAATACTTTTAATACATAACGCAAAATACTCTGCCTTTTCACTTATATATAACGACATTAAAACGGAAAATCTGCCTTCCCGTTTTCTCTGTATATCCTCCCCATCCATTCTTCTATGTATCATCCTTTCTCATCACCGCCAAAATAGTCCGAAAACAGATCAGCAACTCTTTCCATAAACTGAACTCTCGAAGACTTTTCAGATTCCATTTCATCTTGGCGGGCAAAATTTTCTCCACATATATGACATCGATATTTTCTGCGCCATCCAGCAGTTTCCCTTCTTCCTTGTAGCGAATACTTGCCTCACTTGTCACACCTGCCGGCAATAGCAGCGTTGCTCTCATCTCCGGCGTATATTTCTTGACATATTTTACAACCTCCGGCCGAGTCCCCACAAAGCTCATATCACCGAGAATAATATCAATCAACTGTGGAAGCTCATCCAATCTGCTCCTTCGCAGGCTCACTCCAATCCTTGTGACACGAGGATCACGTGATGAGGTAATCGCAGAGCCCATCTGCTCTGCATGATCCACCATAGTCCGAAACTTATGAATTCTAAATACCTTTCCATACCTTGTCACTCTCTCTTGGCGATAAAATACCGGTCCCGCAGAATCCAGTTTAATAAGCGCCGCGATAACTAGCATAGGAATTCCAAAACCTGCGAGCAGAAAAAAGCTTACTACAAGATCAAACATTCTTTTAAGCTTTAAACTGCGCCTTTTTTTATCCAATATATCATAATACAATTTTACTTCTGGAACCCTCATAAACGCGGGCAGACCATTCCATTCTTCCAAAACACCATTCTTTCTGCTCATCTATTTCTCAACTCACTCTTTTATCTATATTTTCCGCATGGCCCCTCTCAACTCTTCTACAATAAAATTCACATCACTATCACTCAATAATGTATGTAATGGCAAAGAAATTACATTTTCATAGTATCCATATGCATGTGGAAAATGTTTAATATCCCATCCAAGCTTTTGATAGGCTGTCATAAGCGGAAGAGGTTTATAATGAACATTACATGCAATTCCCCTTTCCGCCATAATCTTAATAAGCTTCGAGCGCTGTTCACTGGTAATTCCCGGTATTCTCGCTAGATATAGATGTTTTCCTGACTCCCATTCACAACTACTATGAATTAAATGCTGCACGCCAAACTCTTTCACAGCATTATCATAGATCTCGATTATCTGTCTACGTCTCTCCAGCATCTCTGCATATCTGTCAAGCTGTCCTAAACCGATCGCCGCCATAATATCTGTCATGTTACACTTATACCATGGACCGACAATATCATATTCCCATAAACCAGCCTGCGATTTTGCAAAGGCATCTTTGCTCTGACCATGCAAAGACAAAAGCTGATAATAATGATAGATCTCTTTATCTGTAACTGCATCCATACCTTTATAACAGGAAGACGGGAGCTTCCATGTGCTCGCTCCCCCTTCTGCCGTAGTGAGATTTTTAACAGCATGAAAAGAAAAGCTTGTAAAATCCGCAAGCTGTCCCGCATACCATTTATTTCCATCCACCACTCTCCACGCTCCAAGTGCATGAGCGCTGTCCGCAAAAATTGCCGCTCGGTGCAGCCCCCTTTGCAGACGACTTGACAGATCCTTTAATCCATCACTGCGATCACAACAAGGAACAAAGCAGTCTCTTCTACTTTCCACGGCTTTCCTCAGCCTCTTATAATCACAGATCACACCACCCAAATCTACTGCAACAATCGCTTTAGTTTTAGAATTGATTGCTGCCGCCACTGCCTCATAATCCATCTCTGGAGCATGGGTATCGCCAGCTCCCCCTGTATCAACTGTGTCCACAAATACCACATTCGCGCCAACGTGCATCGCTGCCGCCGCTGATGCTGTATAAGTATAAGCCGGAACAATAACCTCGTCTCCGGGTCCCACACCAAAAATTCTTAAATTCAATTCCTCTGCTGCTGTTGCAGAATTAAGACAAACCACCTTATTATCCCATACCTCTGCATCAACATCCTCTGTATATACATGATTTCCTGTACGGATATAGGCAGCAAGCCGCCTCTCCAACCGCTTTGTCCGTGGACCAGTCGTAATCCATCCAGACCGAAGAACATCCGTTACCTCCGCAATCTCCCTCTCACCGATATCTGGAGGACTAAATAAAATCCTGCGTCTCTGTACATTATCTTCCATCTGCATCTGCCTGCCCATTCTTCCTCTCCATCAATCAGAGCCCTATATAAACCAAAATAACTCCCAGCACAACTCGCCAAACGGCTTCTTTGGAAACCATTTTAAAATAATGTTATTTCCGGGTGGCACTGTACCCATAGAACTTTTTATATCTTTCAAATAAAACATTTATAAAACCCCTCACATCCATTCTCAAATCGTATACTTTTTGAGAATATCCAACCTTTTGTGCACATTGTATAAAAATTCCTATAAAAAGCACTTGCAAAAGCTGTGAAATATGGTAAAATAGCACATAGAAAAACCACTCCGAAAAAGTATACCTTTT
>CAMWWW010000336.1 GCA_947178015.1 uncultured Clostridia bacterium | reverse complement strand
GATATAGATATTGAGATCAAAATCAAAGTTATTTACGAAAGCAATACAGATGATATTATTAAACAATACATTATTTTTTGCAAAGTATTTAACGAACAGACAAAACTGCATAGAATGACACAAAAGGCGGTACGCCCTTTTTATAATCTGAGCTGTACCGCCTATTGTCATCGTTCCATTAATAATATTATTTCCCGCAATGTCCGCTGCAATGCTTACAATTACATCCGCACTGTAATGATTTTCCCTGTTTTTTATCTCGTATCATATTTCTTATAATCAGATTCACAACCCCCGCTAGGAAAAGCCCTACAACCGTTGTTCCCATACTCCTCTCCTTTCCATTTTTATTTCGCTGAGGCAATTTTCTTCATATCCACCTGTAGGCTGTTGCTTTCCTTATATGGTCTTACCAGCAGATAGACAAACCCTGCCACCAACAAAAATGATACCACTGTCCAGATTCCAAAAGCTCCTGTTACTATCAGATTTCCTATCTGGAACACACATAGGGATACAATATAAGCAAGCAATGTCTGGTATCCGATTGCAAACCAGAACCACTTGATATTATTCATCTCTCTCTTAATTGCTCCCATTGCTGCAAAACAAGGTGCACACAGAAGATTAAATACCAAGAAGGAATATGCCGCCAGCGCCGTCATACTGCCCGCTAAAACCTCCCAGTACTCTGCGCCATCCTCGGCAACCTCCGCAAAACCAAACAATATTCCAAAGGTGCCAACCACATTTTCCTTTGCCACAAGCCCCGTGATCGCTGCCACGGCAGACTGCCAATTTCCCCAACCAAGAGGTGCAAAGATCCACGCAATTCCATTTCCAATCGCAGCCAAAATACTGGAATTAATCTCCATATCATCCAACATACGAAACTGTCCTTCCACCCAGCCAAAATAAGTGGTAAACCAGATCACGATGGTTGACAGCATAATAATCGTGCCTGCCTTCTTGATAAAGGACCAGCCTCTCTCCCACATGCTGCGCAGTACATTACCCAATGTCGGCATATGATAGGCGGGAAGCTCCATCACAAAAGGTGCTGGATCTCCGGCAAACATTTTTGTCTTCTTTAAAATAATACCAGAACAGATAATTGCTGCTATTCCCACAAAATACGCACTTGGAGATACCCACCATGCTCCGCCAAACAAAGCACCTGCAATCAGCGCGATAATGGGCAGCTTCGCTCCACAGGGAATAAAGGTCGTCGTCATTATAGTCATCTTGCGATCTCTGTCATTTTCAATGGTTCTTGATGCCATAATGCCGGGCACACCGCATCCGGTACCAATCAACATTGGGATAAAGGATTTTCCAGATAAACCAAATTTGCGGAAAATTCTATCCATAATAAATGCCACTCTCGCCATATAACCGCAGGCCTCCAAAAAGGCAAGGAAAAGAAACAGTACTAACATCTGCGGAACAAAGCCAAGCACCGCGCCCACACCTGCTACAATACCATCCAGAATCAGCCCCTTCAGCCATTCTGCGCAGCCGATCATGTCAAGCAATCCTTCTACCAAAACTGGTATTCCCGGAATCTCAAGCCCCAAAATTGCAAATCCATCACCAAACAATCCATCATTTGCCCAGTCTGTCGCCCAGCCTCCCACTGTAGTCACAGATACTACATATACTAGCATCATCACAAGAGCAAAGATTGGCAGTGCCAAAAAGCGATTGGTCACTATTTTATCAATTTTATCAGATATTGTAACAGCGCTCTTTTTACTTTTTGTAATACACTCCCCAATAATGGAGGAAATATAGACATATCTCTCATTGGTAATAATACTTTCTGTATCATCCTCCATCGTTTCTTCCAATGTCTTAATCTCTGCAGATACATCCGGTATACGCTGGATTTTTTCTGCAATTTTATCGTCCTTCTCCAAAAGCTTTATGGCAAAAAACCTTTTCTGCTCCTCTGGAATATCCGCTCCAAGCTTATCTTCCACTTTGCCGATTGCAGCCTCGACCTCCTCCGCAAATTTATGGACAGGGGTAGCCGCATGTTTCTGTTTTGCGAGAGCTACGGCGCGCTTGGCAGCCTCCTCTGTTCCAGTTCCCTTTAACGCAGATATCGGCACTACCTCGCATCCCAGCTTTTTTCCAAGCTTTTCAATATGTAGCTTATCACCTGTCTTCTCTAATATATCCATCATATTGACCGCCATGACAACAGGAATACCAAGCTCCATAAGCTGTGTGGAAAGATAAAGATTCCTCTCTATATTGGTGCCGTCCACAATATTTAAAATGGCATCTGGACGCTCCCCTATCAGATAATTTCTGGCGACAACCTCCTCCAGCGTATAAGGCGACAGAGAATAGATTCCGGGAAGATCGATGATCGTCACATCCTTATTTCCCTTTAACTTGCCTTCCTTTTTCTCTACCGTAACGCCCGGCCAGTTGCCGACAAACTGGTTTGAGCCAGTCAATGCATTAAATAATGTTGTCTTGCCGCAATTTGGATTGCCGGCCAACGCAATTTTTACTGACATGTTCCTACTCCTCCTGATATATTTGTTATCTCTATCTTTTGTTAGAAACTACTAACCTATGTACAAAAAAATTATTCTACTTCAATCATTTCTGCATCCGCCTTTCGAAGAGACAGTTCATATCCTCTTACCGTCACTTCCACCGGATCTCCCAACGGTGCAACCTTCCTGAC
>CAMWWW010000335.1 GCA_947178015.1 uncultured Clostridia bacterium | reverse complement strand
AACGTCGGCGCATAATGAGCTTGCGAATTATGCGGTACGCTTCAGCGAGGTAGTTCACGAGCTTAGCGTCCGCTACGTTTTTCACTAAGCGAGAGCGGGGTGACGGAGGAAATAGCTGCGCTGGCTATGCGGACCCTTCTCGAAAATGATTAATAAATCCTGATATGGAATCTATTGCATCGCCTTCCTTTCTTTTGTCTAGAGAGCCATTATACCCTCCGCAAAATACAAGAGAGGTAAAGCCGCATTTGGCTCTATAGTTTTCCATGAATGGAGTATAGCACATTCCTCCCACAGATCTAAAGATAAACCACCCTATCTGCCACGCGAAGCGTAGATTCTTTATGTGTCAGCAACAATATACTTTTTCCTTCTTCCTTTTGCTGAAGCAGCGCTGTGAGAACCGCCTGCTCGGATTTCGAATCCAGCGCTGCTGTTGGTTCGTCAAAAATCAAAATTGGTGCATCCTTTATCAAAGCCCTTGCTATAGATACCTTCTGCCTTTGACCACCAGAAAGCCTGCTCCCTGCCTCACCCACATTCTTCTCTCCGGGCAACTCTTCATCAAAAATGGCAGCCGCCTTCTTAACAGCTTTTATCTGTTCCTCTGTCGCCGTCAGATTTCCATAGCGAATATTCTTATCTATTGTAGTACGAAATACCTCGCTGTGCTCTGGTGAATAGGCGATGGAATTTCTCAGTATCCCAAGTGGAATCGTCTTTATATCCCTTCCGCCTATCTGAATCTTGCCAGTATACGCGACAAGCCGCAACAAAGCCTTTACTAATGTTGTCTTTCCGCTGCCGCTCTCCCCGACAAGCCCTACAATCTCGCCGGGACGAACCACAAAAGAACAATCCCTTATCACATTCTTTTCGCCATAGGCAACGCAAATATGCTCAAATGCAATTTCCCCTGACACAGTGCTTTTTTTATATTCCTTATTCATCCCATCCTCCTCTGGCAAAGAAAGCAGAGGGTAAATTCTTTTATAGGACAATCGATGTATTCGATAATTGACAAATGCCGCCCCAAAGCTTTTCATATACTGCACATAAGATTGACATAGCTGATGAATAAATAACACCACCGGCACGCCGATATAACCTCGCACAGCAAGAAGACACGCAAAAGGCGGCAACAAATAGATGCAAATATGACTTATAAAATCCGATGTAAGCTGTCTGACCATCCGCCAAAAACTCAACCTTCGTTCCATTGTTCCACATCTTTGCGATGCATCCGCAATCCGCCCTATCATCATTTGCTTTGCCGAATACTGACGGATGCTTATTTTCCCATAGATGGCATCACTGCTGTTTTTTGTATATTCTTCATGCGCCAAAAGCAGCTTATGTTGTATTGCCGTCATTCTATTTACAATCAATATATTTAAAAAAAGAACACATAATCCAAGAAAAAGCATTAGGAATCCAATTCTCGGCTCTGACGCCATGACAGCAATCAGATACCCGCAGCCGGCAATGATCGGATAAATCACGCTATGTATATCTTGCGACACAATGCGGGCGCTCTGCGCCGTATCCGTATTATATCTTGCGAGCAGCTCTCCCTGTCCAAAAAGCTCCCTCCCTTTCTGGCAGGCATAAATCTGTTTTGTAAAAATATCCTGTCTTATGTTGTTCTCCGACGTCACGGCAAAAAGCGAAAAAATATACCTTCCAATATCATCTATACCAGACAACAACAGCATTACAAGCATGGTCGTTATCAGCATCCCGACAATATTTCCAAAAGAAGGTTCTGGACTTAAAATTTTTGCCGAATATTTTTTAAGCTGTCCGGCAAAATACAGATTTGCTGCCGTGCTGGCAATCACTGGAATCAACAGTCCGCACAACCACAATTTAAAATTTCTAACAATATAATCCTTCAACTTCTCCATCCCCCAGTCTTCTATCCCATCTGTATCACTCGGTCAAACCGACTTAATTCCTTCTCATTATGTACAATCATCAGCACTGTTTTATCCGCCATAGCAGAAAAGATATAATCCAACACTCGATCTGCCGTTTCCTTATCAAGCGCTGAGATTGGCTCATCAAAAAGCACTATCTCGGCATCTCTCACAAATGCTCTTGCCAAATTTATGCGTTGCATCTGTCCATTGGAAAGTGCTGGTGCTGCCGTGTTTATCTTCGTCTGATAACTGTCTGGCAAAGATTGAATAAACGTATCTATCTGTGCATTTCGCGCCGCAGCAATCACGGCCTGATCCGTGCTATCTGGATTCGCCACTCTAATATTATCCCAGAGCGAGGATTGAAATAAAAAAGCTTCCTGTGTCATCACAGTGATCGTATCTCTTATTAAGGCAAGCGGAAGCTCGGTCAGATCCCTTCCTTTCAAAAATATCTGTCCCTTTTTTGGCATATATAATCCGCTAAGCAATTTAAATAATGTAGTTTTTCCGCAGCCGCTCGGTCCTGTCAGCGCGATTTTCTCCCCCTGACCGACGCAGAGATTTAACTGACAAAACACTTCTTTCTCTTTATAAGAAAAAGAAAGCCCTTTTGTCTCAAGCACAGGTGCAGTATTACCTTTCTCAAAAGCTATCTCTGTTCTTTCTCCCGCGTATTCCTCCGGCAGATCAAGCAATATGCCGATATGAGCAAGACCAGCTCTTCCGCTCTGAAAACGAACTGGAACCTCATTTATCAGTATAATCCCCTCGCCAGCAAAATTTGCAAGAAA
>CAMWWW010000334.1 GCA_947178015.1 uncultured Clostridia bacterium | reverse complement strand
ATACAAGTGCCCCTTACATAAATCTATACTTTATAAAAAAGTTGTAAACTGGTGTATTATTTTCTAAGTTCATCCTTGACAAATTAGAAAGCCTGTTTTATGATTAGAAAATGAAAATGGATTTCAATTTTATAAACACAAATAATATACATAGACATATTTGGGATATATTGTAGGGTATGGAGAGGTTTATGAGAAGGTATCGCATGTTTTGGTTTGCTGGCTTGGCAGTTTTGATTTTGGTTTTGTCAGCTTGTGGAGAGTCAGAGAAATATAGAAATTTGGATGAGACGAAGATTACTGTGATAGCAACTCTGTTCCCGCAGTATGATTTTGCTAGACAGATAGCAGGGGAGTATGCAAATGTGGTTCTGCTTCTGCCGCCGGGGATGGAGAGTCATTCGTTTGATCCCTCGCCTGCGGATATTATCGCGATTCAGAACGCGGATATATTTCTGTATACGGGCAAGTATATGGAGGGCTGGGCTGCCGATGTGTTAGAGGGCATGGAGGGTGGTACTTATGTGGTGGATGTATCGGCCCATGTTCCTCTTGTAAAGGAAGAGGATATTGAGGAGGAATACAGAAGTCTTCATATGGAGGAAGGACATGAAGAGCACAGCGAGGAACACGAACATGTTTCGGGGCATACGCATACGTATGATCCGCATATTTGGACAAATCCGGTCTATGCAATGATTATGGTGGAGGATATTACAGAGGCACTGATGGCATGCGATCCTTCTCATAAGGAGATTTATGAGAAAAATGCAGAAGAGTATCTGCGTGAGCTTGAGCGCTTGGACGCAGATATTCGGGATATGGTGGCGGATGCAGAGCGTCGGGAGTTGTTTTTTGGCGGCAGATTTGCCATGTATTATTTTGCGCGGGAATATGGGCTTTTGTATGAGTCTGTGTATGATTCCTGTTCCGCGGAGACGGAGCCGAGTGTGCGGGCCGTTGTGCATATGGTGAACGAGATGAGAGAGAAGGAGATCCCTGTGGTTTATTATGAGGAGTTGGTTGAGCCACGAATTGCGCGGACGATCGCAGAAGAGACAGGTGGTGAGATGCTTTTGTATCATTCCTGTCACAGTGTGTCAAAGCGGGAGCTGGAGGAGGGTGTGACATATCTTTCTTTGATGAGACAAAATCTGTTGAATTTACAGGCAGGGCTTGGTAGATAGTGGAAAGGGCAGGGAGTGAGGTGGAGTATGCTGCAATTATCGGTAGAGCATGTAGCAATATCTTATGAGAGAACATTGGTGCTAAAGGATATTTCCTTTTCGGTGGAGGAGGGAGATTATATCTGTATTGTGGGGGAAAATGGTTCTGGAAAGAGTAGTTTAATAAAGGGAATACTAGGGCTGATTCCACTAAGAGAGGGCAAAGTGATTTTTCATGAAGGGACATTGCGGGCTCATGCTGGGTATCTGCCGCAGCAGACACAGCTTCAGAAGGATTTTCCGGCATCGGTGATGGAGGTCGTGTTATCGGGATGTTTGGGCGGAAAGGGATGGCGTCCTTTTTATTCCAGAGCGGAGAAGGAGAAGGCGTGTGAAAAATTAAGACAGCTTGGCATGGAGGAGGTAAAAGGTTGGTCTTATCGAAGGCTTTCTGGCGGCCAGCAGCAAAGAGTACTGTTGGCGAGGGCATTGTGTGCTACAGACAAGATAATTTTTTTAGATGAGCCGATCAGCGGGCTTGATCCAATGGCAACGGCAGAGTTTTATCAGTTAATTGGGCGGCTTAATAAGGAAAAGCACATTTCCGTTGTGATGGTGTCTCATGATATTGGAACGGCACTTAGGGAGGCAAATAAAGTGCTGCATATAAAAAAAGATGGGTATTTCTTTGGAAGCAAAGAGGAGTATCAAAGAAGCAGTGCAGGATCAGAATTGGTTTGTGTGGATGAGGAGAGGGAATATGGCAGTGCTCGGTGAGATGTTTTCTTATCATTTTATGGTGCGCGCCTTTGTGATTGGCGGGCTGGTCGCTTTGTGTGCTTCGTTGCTCGGTGTGACATTGGTTCTTAAGCATTATTCTATGATTGGAGATGGGCTGTCGCATGTGGGTTTTGGTGCGCTGTCTGTCGCCATGGTGATGCATGTTGCGCCGTTAATGGTGGCGATTCCTATTGTGGTATTAGCAGCATTTCTGCTGCTGCGTATCAGTGAAGGAGGAAAGTTAAAGGGAGACGCAGCGATTGGATTGATTTCAACCAGCGCTATCGCGGTGGGCGTGACAGTGACCGCTTTGTCTGGCGGCATGAATGTGGATGTGTACAGTTATATGTTTGGCAGCATTTTATCCATGAATCGGAGTGATATGGTTCTTTGTATTGTTCTGTCTGTGGTGGTATTTTTGGTATTTGTCCTGTGTTATCATGCAATTTTTGCCGTGACATTTGATGAGGGTTTTGCAAGAGCAAATGGAGTGAAAACCGGTTTTTATAATAGTCTTCTGGCGGTCCTTACGGCGATCACAATTGTGGTTGGCATGAGGATTATGGGAACAATGCTGATTTCCGGGCTGATTATCTTTCCTGCTCTAAGCTCCATGCGCTTATTTCAAAATTTTCGAAGTGTGATGGTAAGCGCAGCCGTGATATCTGTGTTATGTTTTTTTGTGGGAATGACAATATCGTATCTCTTTTCTATACCAACTGGGGCAAGTATTGTGCTGGCAAATCTTGCTGTTTTTCTTCTGGCAGCAGGAATGGGA
>CAMWWW010000333.1 GCA_947178015.1 uncultured Clostridia bacterium | reverse complement strand
ATTGTATCCATAATAAATTTTACTTTTTCTTCCTTTTTTTCACTCTTCTTTTTATTAGAGTAAAGATAGGAACCAGATGTTAGGTATGCTTTCCTCACCGACAGTTCTGTCTTGTATTTTCCTGTTTTATCATCCTTTTTAACAACTACCTGCCCAACACTAGGTATACCGCCTAATGCTTTCAACACGATACCGGCACTTTTATCACCAGCATTCATAACCGGCATTGCTCCGACTGCCTGCTGCGCATATTGTCCAAAATCCGGTGTCACCCTCACATTCTCCTGCGAAAGAGGTGGATATGTATTATGCTGGGTTGCCCTCAGATAGACTTTCTTCCCTTTCCCGTTAAATTCATTCCCTATATGAAAAGAACTTTTTTTCTCACCCATTCTTTCTTCTCCCCTCCGTTTCTATTTTAGCTGCCACCTCCAGCCTATCCATATAATCGCCATATAAAATCTCCAGCTCATTTTCTAAAGGCAGCGAACTGTTTATGACCCGTTCAGCAATTCTTTCCATCAACTTACCTATTATTTTACTAAATACATCCCAATCATCCATAAGCAGTTTCTGTTTCAAATAAAGTAACTCAAATTCTTCAATTCGTATGTACTTTTGTTGTAATATACGCTTTACTTTCTCAATATCCTCATCAATATCCTCGTATATGAGATCAGGTCTCCAATACACGCAGGAAAAATTATCATCTAAATATATCATGGAATTGCTCATTCCCAGTGCAATTTCATTACTCCCCGTATATCCGCTTGATAACAAACGAAAGAATAGGATATATTTGATCCCCTCCTGCCCATCTGATTTCCTTCTGAATGTCTGCTCTTTGATCAGAGAATCCATGTATGTATAGAGTGAGGGTAACAAACAATGATATTCTTCCTCTATCATACCGCTTTTTACACTTTGGCGAATGTTTCTATATTCTCTTATATATTCTTCCATTTCCGAAACTCGCTCCATGGTATTTTCTCCTCTCCCATCCTAGAGACTATAATTCTATTTAAAATAGTTGCCTAAGAAAAGATTGTTATATTCTATACGCTATTCCTCTGTATTTTCTTCTAATAAGTCTCCAAAAACTTCTTTCAGTGTTTTTCGCGGAACGGCATTATTCTCTACCATTTCAAAAAAGGGTTGCGTAATCTCATTCCATTCTTCCTCACTTACATCTTCAAAATAAGTTGGATCACCACCTACTCCTACCTTATAGAAGAGATATTTCGGATTTATCCCCTTCTCCAACCATAAGATATCCTGAAAGCTCCCGTCTTCTCCTAAACCGATATAATTATCCCGCACAATATCAGCATGCAATCCATCATGATACCAGATCTGCCCTGCGCCGACTATTGTTTCAAAATAGCAAGATTCTGTTTGATAAAGAATCCTGCATTCCCCTTGTTCATTTTCGTATTTAATCAGAAACATGCAGCCCTGATTGATCGCAAATTCCGGCTTACCGTCTCCATCCAGATCATCATAATAGTATAGATAAGGATATTCTCTTGTATCCTTTTCTTTTAACAGCTGTTCAAATTCAATTCCCGCCTTCCACAAATCTTTGTAGTACTTCACTTCCACTTTACCAATAGTCGGGATTCTGTTTTTCAACACCTTCAGGTATCCCTCTAAATAGATCTGATTTTCCTCTGACGTGATATCCAACTGCGGTTCTTTTGCAGTAAAGTCCATTGCTCCCACAATATCACATGCAGATCTCTCATCCTCTTCTTTCTGAATTTCACTATCTTTTCTTTCTTCTGGCACGACAGATCCTTCTATTAAATAATCCTCTATTGCGATATCTCTTTTTGGGGTTTTTAAATATGCTGACAATCCGATAAATAGCACCAAAAAAAATAGAATTAAGCTCATAAAAAGCATAATAGATTTTCTATTCATTACAGTTCCTCACTTTTTAGGATAAACAATCAAATACTCCACAATATACTTACTCATATCCCCAGTTTCTTCTGGATCCTTGCCCGTAAACTCTACAATCGAACCATTTACATATTCTTCCTTAAAAGGATGTTTTTTTGCTTCTGAACTTTCAGGATAAGGCTCGCCTGTCTGATAAATACCATTATCAAATGTATGCGCTTTTATGTTCCCACTCCACACGCACTCAATATAGATATACTCATCTTCATTCTCCATATGCTGCAAAACAACATCTACTCTGCATCCAATATATTCTTTAAATTCGTCTGCCACACATTTCCCATCATCCGGATATTCCGGATAAAATACTTTGGGACCCAATGTAACCCAATATCTTTCATCCTGATCTACCAGTACACCCTTTCCCGTTTTATTAAATTCCTGACCGACAAGATATGGTGCACAAAACTTATTCTTTTCCTTCCGTTTTTCATAGGAATACCAATCAATTATTCTACCGGGTTTTCTCAGTGCAGCTCTATCGTTAAAAGAATAAGTGACTATTGTCCCATCAGAAGCATCTGGTTCCCCTTTATACGCTTTTAACCATGATGTCAAATTCACCACTGGTCGCTCTTCCTCTTCTGTTACATCCAGCACTTCCCTTACCGATATAATACCGCCATACTGACAGATCAGAACCGCGTCTTCCAATAATGCTGGCTCTGCCTCTCCTTGCCCCACTTCTATCAGCAAATCATTGTCAATCTGTTTCCATTTCTGCTCCTTTTTAATTAGCGGAACACAGATATGGGGAAATATAT
>CAMWWW010000332.1 GCA_947178015.1 uncultured Clostridia bacterium | reverse complement strand
ATTATGTACCATTGTGATCGCTATTATTTCTCTTCAAATACGCACTATGGAAGCGGGAAGCATAAAAGAGAGCCCCTCCATAAAGCTGCTCAGCCTTTTATTGCTATGTTATGTGGCAGCATTGGCGATGGGATATTCTATATGTGTAGACTATATCTATTGGGAAGTTATCGGCTATATTATTTTAAATCTTGCATATGAATCGTTGTCCAACACGACACGTTATATTAAGATGCATCAGGAGGCGGCTAATTTTCCCGCAGGGCAGATGATCCTTGTCAATCGCATTATGGTAGTTCTTCTACTGATTATGATAGTAGCAGGGATGGTTTTGGTCCCTATGCTGCATCTGGAGGTTTTGCTTTTGCCTGTGTTGGGACTCTTGGCAGAGGTTGTGATAGGACTGTTATCTTTTATTCATCCGCCGGAGGGAGAGACGGTGGCAAATAAAAATGGAATTCGTGCCAATATCCTTGATAGTTTAAAGGGATTAAAGCAGGATAGGGGAGACAGCACAGTTTGGACGGCGATCGAAGGCTTTTTGGAGATTGTCGTGGTGGTATTGGTAGCAGCGGTGGTCATTGGCGGCACGGCTTATCTGCTGTACCGCATGTATAGAGGATATTATGCAGATCGCAAAGAAAATGCAGATGAGAAGGAGTTTTTGACGGGAGAGCTTATATGGTTTCCAAAAAGGTCGTTCTTTGGGAGAACAAAAGAAAAGGAAGATACATGGAATAACAAAATTCGCAGAGAGTATCGCCGGTTTATAAAGAAATCCTTTCGAAAGAAGGAAACGGTGCCCGCTGCTTTTACGCCGAAGGAGCTGCTTGATAGAATACCGGGTGAATCGAAGAAAAACAGTATGGATTCCATTCGAGAGATCTATGAGCGGGCGAGATATGGGGAAATATTGTCCACACAGGAGGAGTTGGAGGAGATGAAAACACTTGTGAAAAATGCTTCTCGTGTTTCTGGGAATAGAGATAAAAAGGATAGATTATGAAAAGGAAATTAACAGAGGGCAGTGTAGGAAAAGCAGTCTTATTTTTCTCACTGCCGTATCTATTGTCGTATTTTTTACAGACCTTATACGGCATGGCAGATTTATTTATTATTGGTCAATTTTATGGTGTGGAAAGCACGACGGCAGTCTCGGTCGGCAGTCAGGTGATGCATATGCTGACAGTGATGATTGTAGGACTGGCAATGGGAGCGACCGTGTTGATTGGTCAGGCGGTCGGCGCTGGAAAATGGGAGGAAGCTTCTCGTACCGTGGGGAATACCATCACGTTATTTATGGTGCTTTCTGTTTTTAGCATGGCAGTTTTGCTTGTATTTGTTAAGCAGATTGTGACAATAATGGCCACGCCAGAGGAGGCGGTGGCGGGGACGGTTTCTTATCTTACCATATGTTTTCTTGGAATCCCATTTATTACTGCTTATAATATTATCAGCTCTATTTTCCGAAGCATGGGAGATTCCAAAAGTCCAATGGGTTTTATTGCTGTTGCCTGCGTGGCAAATATTGTTTTTGATTATCTTTTTATTGGTGTTCTGGGTCTTGGTGCGGCTGGTGCGGCGCTGGGAACAACCGTGTCTCAGACAATCAGTGTGATTGTGTCGTTGTTTGTGATTGTGAAACGAAAAACAGGGATTACACTGACAACAGAGAATTGGAAACCGCAGAAGAATATTATGTCGGGTTTATTAAAGATTGGAATTCCCGTTGCACTTCAGGATGGATTTATCCAGATTGCTTTTATAGTGATAACCATATTTGCCAATAAGAGAGGGTTAAATGATGCGGCGGCAGTGGGGATTGTCGAGAAGATTATCGGCATTTTATTTCTTGTGCCATCCTCCATGCTTCAGACAGTGTCCACATTATCTGCACAAAATATCGGAGCAGGCAAACATGACCGCGCACGTCTCACTCTTCGCTATGCTTCCATACTAGCAGTGCTGTGGGGGATCGCGGTAAGTATTGTGATGCAGCTTGACGCAGAATTTTTTATCAGACTGTTTGCGGATAGTGATAAAGTGGTGATGCTGGGAAGCCAATACATGCGAGGATATGTATGGGACACCATGCTTGCGGGAATTCATTTTTGTTTTAGCGGATACTTTTGTGCTTATGGCTGGTCAGGTATTTCATTTATCCATAATTCGCTTTCCATACTTTTGGTCCGTATTCCATTTTCTTATTTCGCCTCAAGCTATTTCTCAGACACGCTTTTTCCAATGGGTCTTGCTTCTTCAGCCGGATCGGCGCTTTCGGTTTGTATTTGCTTGGGCGCATATATCTGGATAAGAAATAGAAGACGAACCCTGATGGAATAAGGTTCAATTTAGATGATGTTCCATATGTACTTTCTTTCTTTGACAAAAAGACGCATGGATAATTCACTTTTTCATACGTCTTTTTGCCATTGTCATGATATTAAATTGCTTTTTCCTATACGAATTGCATAATTCGTGTTTCCATTTCCTTTAATTCATCAAGTGATAACAGTGGAACACACTCTGCAATTTCTTCAAGTGTCATTTTTCCCTTTTTTATCAATCGTTCTGCGGTTTCCCTTGCGCTCTTTAACTCTGCTTTTTGAGCTGCTTCTCTTGCCGCTTCATTTCTCATATCTTCCATAATTTTACACATGGTAGCCACTCCTTCCTTGTCCTGTTTAAAGTACCTTGCTCTTTTGGCGAGTGCCTCATAATTCATATCATCGGGAT
>CAMWWW010000331.1 GCA_947178015.1 uncultured Clostridia bacterium | reverse complement strand
CGAGAGCGGGGTGACGGAGGAAATAGCTGCGCTGGCTATGCGGACCTATCTCGAACATGACTATACACCAGTTTACACAAAATGAACCTATTCTGTTATATTGCATTTTCAAAATAAAACGTGTATGATAGAAAAGAATCCAATTATTTTATCATATAGAAATGAGGGATTGTTATGAGAGAAGATTTTTCATTGGACACTCTAAAAAATCAAGCTTATCATATTACTGAAGAATTTATCAAAGCTTCTGGGCTTTATCAAGGGCAGCTTCTTGTGATAGGCTGTTCTACCAGCGAAGTATTAGGGCATCAAATTGGCTCTTTTTCAAGCGCCGAAGCTGGACAAGCTATTTTTGACGGCATTTTCCAATCTGCTGCCTCGCATGGAATCGAGCTTGCTGCACAATGCTGCGAGCATTTAAACCGTGCATTAATAATAGAAGAAACAACCGCTGTTAAAAAAAATCTGGAGGCTGTCAATGTCGTTCCGCAGCCCAAGGCAGGCGGCTCCTTTGCCACGGCCGCATATCATACCTTCTCTTGTCCCACTGTTGTGGAAAGGATTGCAGCAGACGCCGGAATGGATATTGGTGATACTCTCATCGGGATGCATTTAAAACAAGTTGCTGTTCCTTTGCGCCTTTCTGTCAGTATGCTTGGAAATGCCAGAGTGGTCTATGCACGAACACGCCCCAAATATATTGGAGGCGAGAGAGCTCGCTATAATGTAAATCTTTCCTAAAAATAGACCGCCCACTATTTTCCTCAAAGAAATAGTGGGCTATAGTCGTATTCTATTTGTTCTCTTTTTTCAAGTAATAGAATCCATATGCTGGCACTACCACATTCTGCGCCTGCCGTTCTTCTTGTGTCAGAAGATCGCGATACATCCCCTCTTCCTTGATCCACGCCGTCTGTTCATACTCGCTGAAATTAAAGAGTCCAAGTATTCTCTCTCCTTCGTATTCTCGAACCATACACAGTATTGCATCGGTATAGGTATCGATTGTCCAGCAGTCTGCTGTTGTTAGAAATACCTTTTCTGTTTTTCTCAGCCGCTCAAGCTGTCCAAGACCTGTAAATATTCTTGCCTCCACCGTCTTGGGATCGTGTAGTTTCTCAACCGCTTTCCAATCCATCTTTCCTCGGTGAATATAGCGGGAATCTTCTCTTTTATTGGGGTCTTCTTTGTAACGGTAATCATTGAGCTGCGCGATCTCATCTCCTCCATATAAAACGGGTATGCCGGACTGCATAAACATATAGGCATGCAGCATCAGATCGTGCTGGATTGCAAGTGACAGCGCCTCTTCATCTCCATTTTCTTTTGCCGCTTCTATTCCGCACATGGAGGCGGTTGTCCCGCAGAAGCGTGCATCTCCGGTAATGGGATCTGCATTATATAGTTCTCCGCGGCTGTTGCTGTAGCCAGCGAAGCCTTGGAAATAATCATTGAGATATTTTTTGTGGCTGCGCTCCTCCATGCCGCTCATCTGAAGGGTCGGGTAGTCCAGTCCCCAGCCAATGTCATCATGGCATCTTAGGTAATTTAAAAATACATATTGTTTTGGCAGCGCATTGACAATATCCAGTTGTCGTTTTAGTAAGCTGACATTTCTGGTGGCCACTGTATGCCATGTGGTGGCCATGGTGGTGACATTATAGAGCATATGACACTCTGGTTTTTCTATTGTGCCAAAATAAGGCGTTACCTTCTCCGGCTCCATCACTACTTCTCCAAGCAGCAGGATTCCCGGACAGACAATCTCGCTTATCATGCGCATCATGCGCACGATTGTGTGTACTTTTGGCAGGTTTCGGCAGCTTGTTCCCAGCTCCTTCCAGATATATGGCACCGCGTCAATGCGGATCACGTCAATTCCCCTATTTGCCAGATAGAGAAAGTTATAGATCATCTCATTAAATACTCTGGGGTTGGCATAGTTTAAATCCCATTGATATGGATAAAAGGAGGTCATCACATAATGCTTTATATCGTCGAGCCATGTGAAATTTCCCGGCGCCGTCGTTGGAAATACCTGCGGCACGGTCTTTTCATACTGCTTTGGTATCTCATCGTTGTCGAAGAAGAAGTAGCGGCTCATATATTCGCCTTCTCCGTTCCTTGCTCTTTTTGCCCACTCGTGCTGATCGGAGGTATGGTTCATCACAAAGTCCATACACACATTGATGTTTTTCTTGTGGCAGGCGGCCGTCAGCTCTTCCAGATCTTCCATCGTGCCAAGCTCTGGCTGCACCTTTCGGAAATCTGCCACAGCATAGCCGCCGTCAGAGCTTCCTTTTGGCGTATCCAGAAACGGCATTAGATGAATATAATTTACATTGCTATGCTCAAGGTATTCTAGCTTTTCTTTTACTCCATTGATATTTCCTGCAAAATTGTCAATGTAAAACATCATGCCTAGCATATCGTTCTTTTTATACCAGTCTGGATGTTGCTCCCTCTCGCAATCTTTGCTTTTTAGTTGGCGGTTTCGTTCCATATAGAAACGCTCCATCTCCGTGCAGAGCTCGGCAAACATAGAGCTATTTTCATAAACCTCTGTGTAAAGCCATTTTAATTCATCAAAGAATCGATTAAAGCGTTCCTTGTAGATCTTCTTCTCTTCTGCTATGTTTTCTGTCTTTTTTTCTTCCGTCATGGTATTCTCCTTCTTTTTATCCTTATCCTCCTCATATAGAAGTGCAAACGCTTCATAAGGCATAAGCTCTGGTTTTTCCC
>CAMWWW010000330.1 GCA_947178015.1 uncultured Clostridia bacterium | reverse complement strand
GTGTATTCTATTACCAAGGAGAAGAAATATGCGAAAAAGGCAGCGGATTTTTTTCGTCTGTTTTCTGATCCAATAGAGGGCTATCCAGCGAGAAAGAAGGGATGCAGCCAGAGTTATGTTCAGGAGGGGCATTTCTTTCAGCATCTGGCGCTGGCCTATGACATGATTTTTGAGGCAGGGGTGCTGTCGCAGGAGGAGCATCAGAGAATTGAGAGATGCTTCCGAATCTATATGGAAATTTTGGATAAGCATGATAGGGGCGGGCATATCTCAAATTGGTTGCTTTCTGAGTTGGCTGGCGCGATGTACTGTGCCATGGTGCTTCAAGACTTTGAGCGGATGGAGCGCTTTTTGTCTGGTCCATGCGGCATTGTGGATCAGATATCCCATGGCGTATTTTCGGATGGCTGGTGGTATGAATGTTCTGTGGGATACAATATATGGGTTTCTTCCATGCTGCTTCATATAGCACATGCGTTGCTGCCCTTTGGTCTAAATCTGATTCACGCCTATTTTCCGATTTCTTATGGGCTAGAGGTTGACAGTATCTATAAGGGAGAAGAGCGGGCAATCAAGCATGGCATGTACAATAGAAAATGGGGCGGGATCAAAAAGGGATATGTCTGTATAAAAGATTTATTTGATGCGGTGCTTCCATTTTTGGACAGCAGGGGAGTGTTGTTTGGGATTAATGATTCAGATGAGAAAAAGATTGAGGGCGTGCATTTGGGTTCAACCTTTGATCTTGCCTATGAACATTACCACGATCCAGCCTATATTCCTGTGATGCGGCGATTTGACAACATAGATCCAGTGTTTGGTTATGCAAAGTTGCCAGATGGAAAGGAGAGGGAAACGTATCAAAATGCCTATTCGGATAATATTGGCATCGTTGTATTGAGAAGCCAGAAGGAGGGCAGAAAGCCGGAGGAGCAGATTCAGGCGGTACTTCGCTATGGTTCGCATGGTTATGCGCATGGGCATTTTGACCGGACAGAGCTTCTGTCTGTGATGCGTTATGGACGAAGCTTCTATAATCCAGAGCATCTTTGGTGGGGCTATGGGCATTTTATGTATAAATTTTATGTGCAGAATTCCAACACAAAAAATATGGTTGTGGTGGATGGGAAAATGCAGATTCCGGCGGATGCCAGAAGAGTGCTGTTCTACAGCGGGAAAGCACTACAGGCAGCGGGAGTCCGCACAGAGAGCAGATGGGGCTTTCCGCCATTTGGAGGAATGATCTACGAAGAGGGGGAACATCTTGAGGAGCGATGCGAGTATAATGCCTGTGATCTTCCTGCTGCGCATGCGGCGCCCTATGGGGAGATCACGGAGATCACAGAGCCAATAAAGCAGACAAGGGTGATGGCGGTGTTAGATCATTGTATCGTGCTTTTTGATTCTCTTTGCGGGCAGACGGAACATCAATATGAGAGTTTAATGCAGATTAAGGGTTTTGTTGGGCTTGAGAATATAAATACAGATGGTGGTATCCAGCTTGTGCGTCGTGCTGGGAAGAAGTCGGAGGAACCCCGCTCCGACGAGCAATTTATCACCGACTGCTTTTGGTATCAGGCAGAGGGGGAGACGGTGGCGCGCTTTGAGACAAAATATGGGAAAGGCGAGGATATGCGGGGAACCAGAAGCAGTTATAATACAGAAGGAAGTCTCTGTATGGACGTCTATACAGCGTGGCCGCACAAAAGTACACAGTCGCTTGGGCTGGCAGCGGAGGATCATGGTATAAGATTTCCTTATGAGTTTCGAGCATGGGAGGATGAAACGTGTATTGAGAGCTTTTCTGCTAATGCTTGGCTGCTTGGGGCAAGAGAGCTTTCCCTTTTTCTTCATCCAGAAAGCCGCACGCTAAGACTTGAGATTTTTGGAAAGCCTCTTTATTCTGAGCAAAAGTATCCATTTGATTCCAAGCAGTGCCTGTTTCTTGGAGGCGCTTATATTGAGGCGGAGGATGGGCAGAAATACCCGCTCTCTAAGTTATCTGTAAAGCAGCAGAACATCGATCCCGGAATGGGGATTGGCAGGGATTATGAGGGCGGCAGAGTTTTGATAGAGGGACGGGAATATAAAGATGCCATTCCAGTAAGCCCGGCAGATCATCAACAGTGGGGAATATTGGAATATGATCTCTCCGATATAAAGGCGGTTCGTCTGACAGGAGTGCTTGGAGCCGATAACTTTCCCGGAGAGGAAGAACAGCGGCGCCGTACCTACGGCGTGGGGCAGAAGGCTGTCTGCGGCAGATTTATCACAGTAATTGAGCCCTATGAAGCAGCGCGCAAGGTGATGGCGGTAGAAGGACTATCCGATTCCAGCGTCAGAATCCATTATAAGGATAAGAGCTATCAGGAGCTTAAAATAGAGTGTGCGGATACGGAGCCTGTGGTACAGCTTAGAACCTATTCCGGCGGAGCGTGTGTGCAGGAGGAGACAGCCGGAAAATAGGCTGTGAGAGATAAAGGATCGTATGATACAGGAGGTAATAAAGTATGGGGCAGTATGAGGAATGGGCGGATCAGGTAATAGAGAAAATCCGAGAGAAAATGGCATGGGTCAGTGAGAAAAACAGAGATAAAATTCCTTATATGACAGATAAAGACGGCAATTATGATGACAGGTCAGACACTTCCAGAATATGGCGTGCAGATGATGGGCTAAATTGGTGGACCAACGGTTTTTGGGGAGGGATTCTCTGGCTTTTGTATCAGGACACAGGAATGGAGCGCTATGC
>CAMWWW010000329.1 GCA_947178015.1 uncultured Clostridia bacterium | reverse complement strand
GCTTAGCGAGGTTTCTTACGAGCTTAGCATCCGCTACGTTTTTCACTAAGCGAGAGCGGGGTGACGGAGGACTATAGGCAATTCTCTGCGCGGACCCTTTCTCGAAAATGACTATATAATACAAAAAACGGATAATAAATGAGGAGAAGTTTTGTCTATGAATGTTAAAAAGACGCAGGAATATTATCAACAGCTTAGTCATGATGATTTGTGTAGATGTGTATATTGTCAGAATTATATTAGGCAAATAAAATGTGAATATCCAGCGGTTGCCGCATATCTACAGGAACTGGGTGTTGATATTGAGAAGCCTTTTGAAACTATGCCTCTTGAACCAGATATAGATGGATTTATTGAGTATATAGCTGTTCAGTATGTTGTTTTTGGAGAACGTAAAGGGTTTAAAAAGGGAATAATAGATTTTGTCAATATAGATGTTGCGGAGCACCATCCGTCATCGAAAATAGAAGAATCACATTTTATTGTAGAAATTTATCCTATTCGTCTTAAGTGGGTTATGTAGATGGTGTTCGTTTATCAGGGAGTATTTACCTACCTTCTTAGCTATTTTGGGTTATAATATCCTTGCGTAGCATATACGTTAATTTCTTGGGTAAATGTCAATTCTGACCAAATTTTTGCAAAAATTTTAATTTTTTTAAAAAAGTACTTGCCAAAATGAAAATTTTGTTGTATTATAAAGGAGCATTAGTTATGGCTCGTTGGTCAAGCGGTTAAGACGTCGCCCTCTCACGGCGAAAACAGGGGTTCGATTCCCCTACGAGCTGCTTATATGATAGATAGGGTAGAGAGTGTCTGGAAGTGAAAACTTTCCGATGCTTTTTTTGCGTGTAGGGATTTATTGAAACAAGGTCTGACTTGTCATTTGCGGAAATGGTTGTATGGGGTACATTCTACTTCTTCATGCATGTATGCTCCATGTATAAGAAGGAAAACAAAATAGTTGAATATACTGTTAAAATTTAGTATAATTGTTTGCAATATTATAATGAAAGATAGACTGCTATTTTGTGCAGAAATGAGGGATTATTATGGGAGTGAGAATAGAAGAGTTTGGCACATCAAAGGATGGCTTTCAGGCAAAGCTTTATATATTAGAAAATGGAAACGGCACGGTTGTGAAAGTTTCTGATTTTGGCGCAGTGATTGTTTCTGTTATTGTGAAGGACAGGAATGGGGAAGCTGCTGATATAGCGCTTGGCTATCCCGATGTGACGGGCTATGAGACAAATGGGCCGGGCTTTGGCGCGTGCATCGGCAGGTGTGCGAACCGCATTGGCGATGCAGAATTTACGCTCCATCACGTTACCTATTCGCTTGAGAAAAATGATGGGAAGAACAATCTTCATAGTGGAAGGAACGGTTATCAGAAGCGTCCTTGGGAGGCGGAGGAGGTGGATAGTCCTCTTGGCGCAGCAGTTAGCTTTTCTCTGCACAGTCCAGACGGGGATCAGGGTTTTCCGGGAAATCTTGACGTCACTGTTACGTATACGTTGACGGAGGAGGATTCTTTGATACTTTCTTATAAGGCTGTGTCGGATGCGGATACCGTTGTAAATTTGACGAATCATTCTTATTTTAATTTGGCTGGACATGGATCGGGGGATGTCTTAAAACAGAAAGTCTGGATTGATTCTGATTTTTATACGGAGGCGGACGAAGAGTCCATTCCCACTGGGCGAATTCTGCCTGTTGCGGGAACGCCGATGGATTTTAACAGCCAAAAGGCGATAGGAAAAGACATTGACAGTGATTTTCAGGCAGTGGTTTTGGGCAGAGGATTTGATCATAATTGGGTGCTTAAGACAGAAGAAGAGGTAAAATTGGTTGCTCGCATGGAGGATGAGGATTCCGGCCGCGGGCTTGAGGTTTATACGGATCTGCCGGGGATGCAGTTTTATACGGGGAATTTTTTGAGGGGAACAGAGACGGGGAAGGATGGAGTGGTGTATCAGAGAAGGGCGGGAGCTTGCTTTGAGACACAGTATTTTCCTGATAGTGTGCATCATGAGAATTTTCCAAGCGCGGTGCTTCTGGCTTATAAGGAGTACAGCAGTCAGACGGTCTTCCGCTTTTATGTAGTGGAATAGGGATTGTGTTATGGAGGGATATAATTTTTTTGCAATGCTCTCGCGCATGCGCTATATTAACCGATGGGGGCTGATGCGCAATACCTTGACAGAAAATATCAGTGAGCACAGTCTGGATGTGGCGATTCTTGCGCATGCGCTGGCGGTTCTTAAAAATACTCGTTTTGGTGGTAAGGTAAATGCGGAGAGGGCGGCGCTTCTTGGGCTTTTTCATGATTGTACTGAGATTATTACGGGAGATATGCCGACTCCGGTGAAATATTATGCCCCGAAGCTTCGGAGGGCATATAAAGAAGTGGAGTCCGCAGCCAAGGAAAATCTGCTATCGGGGCTTCCAGAAGAGCTTCAAGGTGTTTATGCGCCGCTTCTTATGGAGACGGAGGAGGAGGCGGAGCTTTGGAGTCTTGTGAAGGCGGCGGACAAGCTGTCTGCACTTATCAAGTGTATCGAAGAGCGAAAAATGGGAAATGATGATTTTTTGCAGGCAGAACGAACAACGATTGAGGCGGTGAAGGGGATGGGGCTTGCGGAGGCAGATTATTTTCTTGAGGAGTTTCTGCCGTCCTACAGCCTGACATTGGATGCTTTCTCTTATACACAACTCCGAGCCCACGAGACTCCTGAGCATCGCGGATGCCCTGGTGGTGGTGAAAA
>CAMWWW010000328.1 GCA_947178015.1 uncultured Clostridia bacterium | reverse complement strand
ATGCTATAATTTTCTAAATAGTCAAGTACAAAATTTTATCGATCATTTAGAATAAAAAGTGGAGGTAATAAAATGTTTTCTTTTGATGAAGTACAGACCTTTGATCCAGAGATTGCGCAGGCGATCAAGAACGAGACGAGCCGGCAGAACAGCCATATCGAGCTGATTGCGTCAGAAAATTTTGTGAGCAAGGCGGTGATGGCTGCGATGGGAAGCCCGCTGACAAACAAATATGCGGAGGGTTATCCTGCAAAAAGATACTATGGCGGCTGTGAGCATGTTGACGTGGTGGAGAATATTGCAATCGAGCGCGCGAAAGAGCTGTTTGGCTGCGACTATGCAAATGTTCAGCCCCATTCCGGCGCGCAAGCAAATATGGCAGTCTTTTTTGCCGTTGTAAAGCCGGGCGACACGGTGATGGGAATGAATTTAAATCACGGAGGTCATTTGACACACGGAAGCCCGGTCAATATGTCAGGCTCTTATTTTAATATTGTACCTTATGGGGTAAATGACGAAGGTTTTATAGATTATGACGAGTTAAGGAAAATTGCACTGGAGGCAAAGCCAAAGTTGATTGTGGCAGGAGCAAGCGCTTATGCACGCACCATAGACTTTAAGAAATTCAGGGAGGTTGCCGATGAGGTAGGCGCGGTGCTGATGGTAGATATGGCTCATATTGCCGGGCTTGTAGCAGCCGGACTCCATCCAAGTCCCATTCCTTATGCAGATGTTGTCACAACAACGACACATAAAACATTAAGAGGACCAAGAGGCGGCATGATTTTGGCAAATGAGGAGGCCGCGAAAAAATACAACTTTAACAAAGCTATTTTTCCGGGAATTCAGGGCGGCCCTCTCATGCATGTGATAGCGGCGAAAGCAGTCAGCTTTAAAGAAGCCCTTTCACCAGAATTTAAAGTATATCAGCAGCAGATTGTAAAAAATGCGAAGGCATTGGCGTCGGGTCTGACAGAAAGGGGCTTTAAGATTGTCAGCGGCGGTACGGACAACCATCTGATGCTTGTCGATCTGCAAAACTGGAACGTTACCGGCAAGGAAGCAGAGAAACGATTGGATGCGGCCAACATAACCTGTAATAAAAATACCATCCCCAACGATCCACAATCTCCATTTGTCACCAGCGGCATCCGTCTTGGAACACCAGCGGTTACAACAAGAGGCATGAAGGAAGAAGATATGGATACCATTGCAGAGGCGATCACACTGGTGATCAAAGATGTGGAGGCGAATAAAGAAAAAGCGATGGAATTAGTCAAGGGGCTTACGGATAAATATCCGTTGTATTAAAAATCAGCTCAAGAAGAGAAGAAAAAGAATGAAATATAATGCAGCAGTGTGGTTTTCTAACTGCACTGCTGCTTTATCATGTTAATATCGTTCTATAGGCATTATTGGCTTTTCTGTTCGGTAAGCATTTTTGTCAGCTTGCGTATCGTTTCCACTCGGTTTTTATCTTGATCTGACATATTGGAGGTCAGTGCCGTGATGATTAGATTTGTCTCGGCATCGGTGAACGACATTCCCATTGAGCTTGCTTTTGAAGAAGCCGCAATAAAAAAAGGAATTAGCTCATTCTTTGATTTTGAGCTTGCCTGTCCCAGAAGCTGGTTTAATAAAAGAAGCTTTTGTGGATTAATATCCTTAAAAGCAGGGTTATTCATCCAGTTGTTATCCAAGATGCTACCTCCTTTTCTAATAAAATAGTTCCGTTGCCGTTATCTGGTTGAGGAAAGAAGGGATGAATACGTATCCAACATGTTTTTCTGTTCTGGGGACAGCATGCTTTTCAGCGCATCCATAGGACTGACGCCAGAATTGTCAGGCGGGCTGTCTTTATCCTCAGGCGGTGTCTCGCCGGGGAAAAGCTCGCGATAAGTGTGGTACATGCGGAAAGCACTGAAGAAATTCATAAAAAGATCCAAAAGTTCCCGCTCGCTGTCTGTGCAATATTTTTTGATGGCATTGAGAAGCTCTGCGGTATTTCTCTTATTTTCTGAGATAGAGCAGATTCCCACACTTCTGCTGCCTTCCCTGTTCAACAGCCGTAATGTATTAGAGAGCTCTAAGCTCTTGGCATAAACAGAGAGTATCTGCTGTCCATATGCAGGCATATAGGGAATTGCCGCCTTCATCATCTGTAAGTGATGGTCGCATATGAGACCGTCAAATTCGGTCAACTCTTTTGAGGCATCCATAATACAAAAATCCTTTCTTTATTCTTGATAATTATATGAGGGAGAGCAAAGAAGTATGATACGATATAAGAGAAAGCGGCATATACTAATAAGGAAGAAAAGGAAGAAAGGAAGAGCATATGAAGTGAGACATCCATTGTATGTGAACGGAAATACGGTCTATGGAATTGATGAGGAATGTATGAGAAGGAAGCAGAAAATGCGCGAGGATGAACAGAAAAATTATCTGACTGTGCTGCTCTGCGCTTCGTTGATAAGTGAGATAGAGGAAGAGATTCATCATTGACACAAAAATGACCTAGCGGCAGCTAGGTCATTTTTGTGCACAAGGACGCGGAAAAAACATCTACACTTGATGATGGCCGCGTCCATTTATGCGGGCTGGGAAGATTTCTTTTTCTTGCTTAACGAAAAATTAGCAGATGGAGTTGCAGCCGCAGGAACCGCCGCCAAAGCCGCCGCACAGAAGAAGCAGGATAAGGATAAGGCAGCCACAGTCGCCACCAAAGCCGCGGTTTCCGCAAGCACCGCCGCAGGAACCGCCACCAAAACCGCCGCCACAGCAGCT
>CAMWWW010000327.1 GCA_947178015.1 uncultured Clostridia bacterium | reverse complement strand
ATGCTCCACTCATCCAGCAAATAAAAATAATGCAGCAAACCGCCAACTCCATTATCCGAATCCTCAATGGTCTTCATAATATCGGGATACAGATTTACCAAAAGCATACCAAAAGCGATCGGAACCAAAAGAAGCGGCTCATATTCTTTCTTTATTGCTAGGTACAAGAAGACACATGCCACAGCAACCATCAGGTAATTTCCCCATGTCAGATTGAAAAAAGCCGACTGATGTATCAGGTTGCTCATTGTCTCAATTACATAAGTCATGTTTTAACCTCCCATGTATTTTATCAGAAACATAGGGAATCTAGTTTAACGTAGCTAATACATCACCAGCTTCAACAGATTGTCCTACAGTTACATTTATGCTTGCGATTGTTCCATCGGCAGTTGCAACAATCTCGTTCTCCATCTTCATCGCCTCAAGAATAATAAGAACCTCGCCCTTCTTGACAGCCTGACCTGCATTTGCCTTGATATTCAGGATCTTGCCCGGCATCGGTGCATTGACCTTCACCGCCCCCTGCGCGCCTGCTGGAGCCGCCGGCTTCGGAGCTGCCTTGGGAGCTGCTGGTCTTGGTGCAGCTACAGGAGCGCTGATCGGTGCGCTTCCCTGTCCGCCTTCTTCTACAGTTACATCATATGCCGTTCCATTTACGGTGATTGTATAATTCTTCATTGATAAAATCCTCCTTCAATTGATTATCTTCTTGCTCTCTTAATGCTTCTTACATGGAAGCCGCTGTTGGAAGCTCCTGACGCGCCCTCATAAGCTGCAATTGCCGCTGTAATGACAGCCACAAGCTCAGAATCATCCAAAAGCTCCTCCGCTTCCTCTATCTGTGCCACAGCATTATTCACAATTGGCTCCGGCTCCCTTTTTATCTCCTGCTTCTGCGGCGGACTGATATATTTAAACAAGCCGATAATCCAAGAAATAAAAACAAGGACAACGAACACCGTTCCCATACCCATAAGGGTATTTAATAATGCCTTTCCTATATCAACAGCGGATATTAACATACTTTTACCTCCTATACACAGCCGTGCTTCTTATCTGGCCTGTCCTCTCTCTTGGTAAATAACATCTCATAAGCGCCGATCAAGTATTTTCTGGTATCCTGTGCCTCGATAATGTCATCCACATAGCCCCTTCTCGCTGCTGCCTCTGCACTGGACTGAAGCTTCGCATACTCGGCTGCCTTCTCTGCGATCAAGGCGTTCGCATTATCTGCTGCCTTAATCTCCTCCGCATACATAATCCTAGCCGCCGCATCTGCATCCATCATGCCGATGGAAGCCTCCGGCCATGCATATACAATATCTGCACCGATGGACTTGCTGTTCATGGTCAAATATGCACTTCCAAGCGCTTCTCCCATCACAACAGAAACCTTTGGAACCGTCGCGCTCGCAAATGCATAAGTAAGCTTCGCCACTGCCTTCGCAAGCCTTTTCTCCTCATTTATCGTCGCAGCATAACCCTTTACATTTGTGAGAGATAACACAGGAATATGGAAGGAATCACAGAAGCTCACAAATCTAGCTGCCTTCTCGCAGCCGTCTGCAGTCAGCGCCGAATCAAAGCTCTCCGCCGCCTCTCCATCCTCTCCAAGAATCTCACTGCGGTTTGCCACTGCTCCCACGGTATTTCCATTCAGACGGATAAAGCCTGTCACCATATTTTTCTCATAGCCAGCCTTTACCTCATAGAAGAAACCATTATCAGAAATGGAGGACAACACATAACCCGCATCCTTTGCTCCATTTTCAAGCCCAGCACACACGCGATTCAGATCATCCGTACATTCTGCATAGGACAGATCCTCCTCATTATTAGCCGGAAGAATCGTCACAAGCTCCCTTATCTTCGCGATCAAGCTGTCCTCATCCCCAATAACATCTGCGATGCCGGACTGGCTAGCCGCAAACTTCGCGGAAGACGTGTCGTTCTTCTCTGTATAATTGCCTTCCAGCGCATTGGGGGAATTGACAAAAAGCTTTGCCTTCTTCTCTTCCATAAAAGTAAAATCAGACAGTGCAGAAGCCACTGCCATACCGCCGCCGCACACACCAAAAACTGCCGCAATCTGTGGAATAACACCGGATGCCATAGCCTGCGCCATATACACCTCGCCAAAGCCATTTAGCGCATCTGTAGCCTCCTGCAGCCGAAGCCCAGAACAATCCAAAAGACCAACCACCGGAGCTCCCACCTTCATCGCCATCTTGTATACATTCGCAATCTTCTTTGCATGCATCTCACCGATGGAACCATTCATCACAGTTACATCTTGGCTGTATACATACACAAGATTACCGTCAATCACACCATATCCGGTAATGACGCCATCTGCAGGCGTTTCTTTTTTTTGCATGTTGAAATCTGTATTTCTGGCAGTCACATATCCGCCGATTTCAACAAAACTACTGTCATCAAGCAGCGCATCTATTCTGCGCTTCGCCGATGTCTGTGCTGTTGTACTCATGATTCAGCCCTCCATTTTATTAATAATGTATAAATTCTGCCAATTTTAATTCTATATCACTCCATCAGAAAATTCAAGTACATTTTACAATCTGAATAAAATTTTAACGACTGTAAAATACCATTATTAATCTATAGCGCCCGATTTCTAATTTAAAAAAATAGAAACACATTTATAATAATAAAAACAACCGCCACGATTCTTAAAACTTTATATAGTGATTATCCTTTTTCTCACATTCTTTTTCAATGCGATATTCCCCTGTCTCGTCGCTGACCTCCAAAAATCCGCAGTTTCCAAGATTCATAT
>CAMWWW010000326.1 GCA_947178015.1 uncultured Clostridia bacterium | reverse complement strand
AAAATAGCGCAGAGAATCGCCTATAGTCCTCAAGGCACCTATTGAAAAACGTCGGTGCTTAACGAGGTTTTTTCGAGTTTAGCATCCGCTACGTTTTTCACTAAGCGAGAGCGGGGTGACGGAGGACTATAGGCGATTCTCTGCGCGGACCTTTCTCGAACATGATTATACAAGTACCCCTTACATAAATCTATACTTTTCAAAGACAAATGAAAAAAGTATTCCTATTGAATGATATTCATGATTTTTAGTAGACAAATCCTTATAGAACCTGATAAAATAAAGATAAATTTTATGGAGGGAGACTATTGTTTATATGAACGAGACATTACAGAAGGTGGTTGATAATCTGCCAGTGATAAGGCTGTTGTATAACAAACCCGTGTATCTTGTGGTGCTGGACGACAAAAGCGAGGTGCTTGGATATTCTGTGCCGGCAGGCGAAAAACCAAAGCTTCAGATTGGAGACATTTTTCATGATCCCAGCGGAGCCTATGATGAGGTAATTCGCACCGGAAAGCCAATGCATAATATTCTTCCAAAGGAAGTTATGGGCGAGGTATTTGAAGGAAATCTGGCTCCTATTAAGGAAGGCGGGCGTGTGATAGGCTGCATTACCTGCACCTATTCTCTGGGACACGACAAGAAATTGAAAAAGGTAACGGAGCAATTTCAGGAATCGGTTCAGGAAATTGATCATTCGATTCAGGATGTTGTGGAGGGCATGGAAAAGCTGAACAGCATGCTGACTGAGATGGATGAGATGACTTTTGGGGTGGAGAGGGACGTCAATGGCACCGCCGATGTAGTCAATCGGATAAGCAGCAATGCATCCCGCTCTAATATATTGGCATTAAACGCATCGCTCGAGGCAGCCAGAAGCGGGGAAGCGGGGAGAGGCTTCGCCGTGGTTGCAGCGGAGATGGGCAAACTGGCAAAAGACAGCGGAAACTCGGCGGAGGAGATAAAGAAAACGTTACAGGGAATTATCCAGCATTTGAGCGTGATTATCACTTCCATTAAGGATGCTAATGCGGTCGCAAAAAATCATATGGACAGCATTAACTCTATTAAGGTTATTTTGGCACAGACCCTCTCCCTCGCACAGCAGCTAGAAAACGATACCAAACAGTAAAGTTTGATAGAGAATGACATGGATATAGGGTACAGCGTACCATCAGGTTGTCGCACCTGTCTCTGCGTTGGGTGTATCAAACCAAGAAATAAGAAAATTCAGTGAACCGGAAGGATTTCCGGTTCCTTTTTCTAACAGAGAGATCAGTCCAAGGATGGTTTTCTCTGTTTCTTCTGGAGTGGAGGGAACCAACAGATTATCCAGCTTAACAGAAAGCACGATCAACACAATTTCTGCAAGTGCGGCGGGATAATCAAAGTGAATATCGTGGTTTTCAATCCCTTGTTCTATTATCTTTGTCAGGGTTGGTTTTAGCTTGGTTATCAGATAATTTAGATATTTCTGATGCAGCAAAAGTCTATCCTTATCACTGATTCCAGTTGCTTCTGTGTTGTCTCTTAAAAGCTCAAAGGAGGAATTGCGACATGCCTGAAAGATCATCGCCATACGTGTGAAAGGTGAGATTGCGGTCTGTGCTTCCAGTTTTTGTGCTGCCTTTAAAGGCTTCTCATAGTTTCTCTCAATCAAAGCCTCCACGATGGCTTCCTTGGAGGAAAAATAATAATAAATACTTCCTTTTCCGATCCCTGCCGCGTGGGCGATCTCGCTGACAGAGATGGATTGTATATCTCTATTTTCTAGCAGACTCTGGAGGGCGTCCAGTATCTGGTTGTACTTTGTTTTCGCTTGATTCAATAGGTTCACCATCTTTCTGTTATAAGTAATCCGTCAAGGCAGCGCCCAGAACGAAACTATCTGCCGCTGCCACACTATCTTGTGTCACCCACTGTCAGACGTGTCATTCTTATATTATATCAGATAAATGAACATCAGTATAGAACATTTTAAAAAAGCTGTATTCTCCTAATGAAAAAATATTTTTAAATACCCTTTCTCATATTTTGCTCCATCGATTTCCTGCCCGGCAAATTCTGATGGTTCTGGAAATCTGCGGTTTTCGTTTTTTACTCCCACCAAAATCTCTTTTCCATTCTGCTCCAGACGCAGTTCTTCTTTCTCTGCAAAGGGCAGATAGATTGTCAAACTCTTTTTCTCTGTATCAACGCTATAGATTTCTTTTTGAAATAATACCTTATCGGGATTGTATTCCCCAAATATCTGATCTCCTATTTCCTCCAAGACCTCCAGCGTGCGAAGCTCCCTTTTTTGTAGCTGCACATAAAAGCGGGGAACTTCGCTAAAGCTCTCCTCAATCTCCTGCATTGCCTCCTGTTGAAGCTTCGTCCATTTTTGAAAATACCCCTCCATCGCCTCAGGCGGATAGATATGATTGACAATCACTGCATCGACATTATAGTGATATAAATACAGACAGGTAAAATTTCGTTTTGCCTCGCTGAGCACGATCTTCTCCGGTGTTGTCACCACGCGAAGGCTTACAATCTCTTTATTTAATAATAACCTTTGCAGACGTTTCATCTTGTCCATCAGATATTCTACATCTTCAAATACCGCATCGCTCGGCATGGGAATTTTTGCCGCCTTTTCCACAAGCACACCCACTGTTTTCACGCCCAGACGCTCGATTGGCAGAAGTTTCTCTATTAAGCTGGATAAACACTCAGGATACTTTAGCAACGCCAGCGTCTCGCCTGTAGGCGCACAATCTACCAGAATGGTATCATACTCCCCGCTCTCATATAC
>CAMWWW010000325.1 GCA_947178015.1 uncultured Clostridia bacterium | reverse complement strand
GCATATCTCCTGCCACAAATATCTTGGGAACGGATGTTTCATAGGCTCCCTGTTCCGTTTTTACATTCGTTCTTTCCTTTAACGCCACCCCAAATGCTTTCGCCACATATTCTTCACTTCCAAGAAAACCTGCCGCGATAAGTACCAGATCTGCCTCTATCTCATATTCGCTGCCTTCCGCTGGAACCATCTGTATTCTTCCCGTTTTCTCATCCTTTTTTTCCTCCAGCTTCACAAGTTTTGCTTTTTTTACATTTCCCGCTTTGTCTGCCACAAATTCTTTTACTGTGGTCTGATAGCTTCGAGGATCGGCGCCAAATATTTCCGCTGCCTCTTCCTGACCATAATCCGTCTTCAGAATCTTGGGCCACTCCGGCCATGGATTATCTGGTCGCCTTGTAACTGGCGGCTTGGGCATGATCTCAAGCTGTATCACAGAAGCACAGCCATGGCGGATCGCTGTCCCCACACAATCATTGCCCGTATCGCCGCCGCCAATTACCAAAACTTTCTTTCCTTTTGCCGACACATATTGACCATCCGATAAGTTCGAATTTAGAAGACTTCTTGTTGTTGATTTTAAGAAATCTACTGCAAAGTAAATTCCTTTTGCCTCCCTCCCCGGCACCTTAATATCCCTTGGATTGGATGCGCCGCAGGCGAGCACAATGCTGTCATATTCTTTAAGCAGCTTTGCCGCCTTTACATCTGCTCCAATATTGGTGCCAGTAACAAATTCAACGCCTTCCTCCTTCATGAGCTCTACTCTTCTATCTATCACTTGCTTTTCCAGCTTCATATTTGGGATGCCGTACATCAATAGTCCTCCCACGCGGTCCTCTCTCTCGAACACGGTCACAAAATGTCCCCTCTTATTCAAGCGGTCCGCGCAGGCAAGCCCCGCAGGACCAGAACCGACAACCGCAATGCGCTTTCCTGTGCGCAGCGCCGGCGGCGCTGGTTTGATGTAGCCATTCTCATAGGCCGCTTCTATAATGGCATATTCATTTTCCTTAATGGAAACAGGAAGCCCGTTGATATTGCAGGTACATGCTGCTTCACACGGAGCAGGACAGACGCGGCTGGTAAATTCTGGAAAACTGTTTGTCTTGGAAAGCCGCATATATGCCTGCTCATTGTTTCCCATCCAAAGCAAATCATTCCATTCTGGGATCAGGTTATTTAAAGGGCAGCCGGATGCCATACCTCCCATCAGCATCCCGGACTGGCAGAACGGCACCCCGCAGTCCATGCAGCGCCCTCCCTGTAGCTGCTGTTTTTCTCTGGGAAGCGGGCTGTGAAATTCATGAAAATTCTTAATTCTCTGTCTAGGAGAAGCGGTTTCGCTGTTCTCCCTCTCAAAATCTAAAAATCCGGTTGGTTTTCCCATATTCTATCCTCCCTAAAGCCGATCGATGATACAATCCTTACTATGTCTGAGGCTGACAGCCTGCACTGTTTTTGTCTATACTGCTTGATGATACAAGCTCTACTGTCTAGTATTTGCATAAAATGCCTCTATTTGCGCCTGCTCACTGCTTAAGCCTTTCTCCTCCATCTGTACAATCGCGTTCATCATGCGTTCATAATCATGCGGCATAATCTTCTTAAACCGCGGCAGATACGCGCCGAAATGATTGAGAATCTCCTTTCCCTTCTCGGAATTTGTGTATGCGACATGTTCCTCAATCATTTCCTTTAACTCCAGCACGTCATACTTTGAGGTCAAATTAGATAAGGATACCATCTCCTTATTGAGACGTGTGTACAGATCGCGCCCCTCATCCAGCACATAGGCGATACCTCCGCTCATGCCCGCCGCAAAATTTTTTCCTGTGGTGCCAAGCACCACTACACGCCCGCCTGTCATATATTCGCAGCCGTGATCCCCCACTCCCTCCACAACAGCCGTTGCACCGGAGTTTCTGACACAGAACCGCTCTCCCGCGATGCCATTAATAAACGCCTTCCCGCTCGTCGCTCCATAAAGCGCCACATTTCCGATAATCACATTGTCCGCCGCCTTAAATTTCACACCCTTTGGCGGATAGACAATCAGCTTGCCGCCGGAAAGTCCCTTGCCAAAATAGTCATTGCTGTCCCCAATAAGCTCTAAGGTCAGCCCTCTTGGAATAAATGCGCCAAAACTCTGCCCGCCGCTTCCCTTGCACCGAATGGTAAAGGTATCCTCCTTTAAAGTATCTTTATAACGTCGGGTTATCTCGGAGCCAAAGCTTGTGCCAAACGCGCGGTCTGTGTTGGACACATCCAGCTCGATGCTTCTCTTCTGCCCGGATTCCAAAGCTCCCTTTAATTTCCTTGCAAGTACCGTTTCATCCAGCGTCTTTTCCAGATGAAAGTCATAGATTTTCTTGTGATTGTAGCCGGCAAGTGTTTCACCCGAATATGGATTGTGCAGAATACGAGACAGATCCAACAACCGCGCCCCGCGCCCTTCTATCTTCTCGTTAATCACCAGCAGATCGGTTCTGCCCACCAGCTCGTCAACCGTCCGCACGCCAAGCCTCGCCATGTATTCCCTCAGCTCCTGCGCCACAAAACGCATAAAATTTATCACATACTCTGGTTTTCCTTTAAATCTCTTGCGAAGTTCTGGATTTTGCGTCGCCACGCCGACCGGACAAGTATCCAGATTGCACACGCGCATCATCACACAGCCCATCGTCACAAGCGGTGCTGTCGCAAAGCCAAATTCCTCCGCCCCAAGAAGGGCTGCAATCACCACATCACGCCCTGTCATCAACTTGCCGTCCGTCTACAGTACCACCTTATTTCTACGCCCATTTTGAATTAAGGTCTGATGCGT
>CAMWWW010000324.1 GCA_947178015.1 uncultured Clostridia bacterium | reverse complement strand
CGTGCCCCGGCAGCAAGCTGCCGAGGCTATTATGAAAAAATTGTATATGAAATAATCTGATTCATATCTTTTGTATAAATTGTCTAACATGTTTATAATATAACAGCAAAATATGTACAAAATATGAATGAGCTATTAACTTATTGTAAATAGTCCTATGGAGGATACAAATGCCAAATATAGTAGAGTCAATTATAGACAAAGTTAAAACTCCCGATAGGGTAGAGCTCTCACCCGCAGACAAACAACTTCTAAAAAAGCTTATTGATTCATCTGCTGAGACACGAAAAGAACACAAGGTATTTACAGAAACACAACGGAAAGAAACAGAAGAGCATCTGTCCGCTCAACTAAAAGCCTTAGAAGAGCTCTTCACCACACATCTGCAAAGCTCGCAGGATAATTTCAATACAAAGCTTGGGGAAGTGCTGGATAACATTAAGAATCTACCTGAACTCCCTGCTATTAATACCAGCTTAGACACGCTCAAACATGCTGTCTTAGAGCAAGCTGAGCAGGGAAATAATCAGCTTAAAACACAGATGGAGGACAAGCACAATGCTCTATCCACACAGCTTGCAGCTTTAAAATCCTCCGCAAAAGATAAGGAGATCCTTGACAAGCTGTCCTCCCTCTCAAATCAGCTTAGTGAAATGGAGGCGCGGCAAAACAGACAACTACGGACGGTGAAGATCATTCTTGGCTTTACTATCTGGCTGTCTTTGTTGACACTTGCGGTTATTGCCGCTTCCGTGCTCGGTTATATTTAAACCGATCGAGTAGGGAAATTATTTTCTTCCCTACTCGCCGTGCGGGCTGCGTTAGCAGCTTATTTCCCTATGCTGTATTATGCATATTATGCTGTTTTATGTATGTTATGTTGTCTTACGTATATTATGATGTTTTGTGCATTA
The DNA here is from genome assembly GCA_947178015.1 of uncultured Clostridia bacterium. Taxonomy (GTDB): domain Bacteria; phylum Bacillota; class Clostridia; order Lachnospirales; family Lachnospiraceae; genus RGIG8607. Next base: position 1,924 of record CAMWWW010000324.1, on the reverse strand, counting down.
TGAGTATTATAAGGTACTACTTGATTATTCTATATGTCTTTATCGTCACCGTCTGATCCCTGTTTTCTGTCAACAGCGTAATATAATATATCTCGCCTTCTGTGTTTCCATTTACTACATAATCTTTTCCATTCTGAAAATTATTTCTATAGAAGAACATGGCAAACGATTCCTGCCCGTCACTAAAATCATACGCAAAACTTCCATTCTCCTCGCGGACTGTCCTAATTGTTTCTTCCATCAGCTCAAAGTTTACAAGTACTTCCTGCTCTTTTCCCTGAGATAGAAGATCAACAAGTTCCTGTATATTATTTTCTCTTTCTATCTCCTCCTCACTCTTTTCTTCTTCATACCCCCATGAATCCTCAAAAACCTTAAGATATTCTTCCGCCGCTGCCGGGTCAGCCTTCGACGCGTCTACGGGTAGGTTAAATAATACATTAACTCCATTATAATCCTTGTTTTCCTGAATCTCTCCCGTCACCTCATCATAGTGAAAAGCTGCCGTCTCATAAAAAGTTGTATCACTAATGCAAAGATAAAGCTTTCTGTCAGCAAACTTAATAACATCATCACATAAAATCAGGCGATACAAAACTCCATCGATCACACTATCGCTATATCCTCCATTCATAGAAGCAATGTTATACTGCCATGGCTCCAGCCCCTGAATCAAAGGAGAGATAAAAAAGGTCATATTCGAATAATCCTCATCCTTATCGATGGGCTTTCCATCTCGTCTTTCTATGGCAATCGCCGCGTAAGTCCCTGAAAGTTCTGCTATCATATCTGAAACATAACTTTGTGTCAATGCCTTACCCGACGCTATTCCCATCAGGGTAAAACGATACTCGCCTGCTTCTCTCGTCTCATTGATCTCAATCGCGTCTTCCCCCTGAAATGCTTCCGCCATCCCTGTCACGCCGCTCTGCTCGGCCACCTGACCCGCTGTCAGATACCTCGCTGCCGCTGCTGCCGTCACTGTCATAAAAAGCAGACATGCCGCTGTCACCACTCCTGTCATCTTTCCCTTCGTAAATCTTTTCACTTCAGACTTCTCCTTCCACCTATTAAGAATTCTCCGGTTTAACTCCTCCCCCGGCTCCTCCTTTGCAGTTAGGGCAATATGTATCAGCTCATCCACTTTGTGATCTTTCTCCGGTTTACCTCTCATAACCATACTCCTCCAGTTTCTCCTTTATTATGGTTCTGGCTGTATACAGCCTGCTCTTTATCGTACCTTTCGGAATATGAAGCGCCCTCGCGATCTCTTCCATGCTCATCTCGGCAGAGTAAAACATATAAACAGGAAGCCTGTACTTCTCCTTCAATTGTGCAATTTCCTTCCTCACCAGCTCGCACAGCTCCTCTGCTATATATTGCTCCTCCGGCGTTAAACCTGCATCTGGAATATGGAGAGCATACTGCTCCTCATCCATGCTGTTCTGCGGTGCAATTCTCTGCCTGCGCGCATATTTTCTCCTCTGATTCTTAAAACACTTGACCGCGATTCCCATCAGAAAACTTTTTGGATTTCCCTTTCCATCTATCCTGCTGCATTTTTCCATGGCAATTAACATGGTTTCCTGATACAGCTCATCCGCATCGTCCCTGTTGTCTGTCAGTTGCCGGCAGAAGGTATAGATTGCCTTCCCCTCCTTCTCTAACATAATTCCAAATTCCTGACGTGTCACTTTCCCTTCCTCCATGTACAATTTTTGCATATATTTTCCGCCCTACACTTCTATATTGTCAGGAAATCGAAAATGGTTCAGTCTTAGAGTGAAAACATAATAAAAATATTTGAAAATAATTTGTGTGTTTTTGGAAAAAATTTCGAAGAAAAAAATAACAGAATATCTAAAAAAAGAAGAGGCGCAGACCGGATTTGAACCGGTGGATACTGGTGTTGCAGACCATTGCC
>CAMWWW010000323.1 GCA_947178015.1 uncultured Clostridia bacterium | reverse complement strand
CGATATTATAGGCATGATCGGACATTCTCTCCAAATTACTCACAATATCCAAAAATTGCACGCCCGCCGACGGCTTACATTCATTGTTCGACAACCTTAAAATATGCTTCTCGCGAAGCTCCTCCTCCAATGTATCCACCATATCCTCATACTGGCTTACCTTGCGCAGTGAGTCCATGCTATTGGTCGCCCTCGCATCAATCGCGTAGGCAAAGGACTCCACCACTCTGCCTCCAATTTCCACCAAATCCGCGATCGCCGTCTCAGAAAAGATCAGATCATGCTCCACCAAATATTTGGAAATTTCGGCAATATTCTCCGCATGATCGCCCACACGCTCAATATCGCTGATAGTGTAAAACAAATTATTGATCACAAGCTTCTGCTCCTCTGTCAACGACAGATTGTTGATCTTCACAAGATATGCCGTCAAAAGCTTCTCTAAATTATTGATGGTATCCTCTGTCTGAAACACTTTTTCAATTAACGCTGCATCCCGATCCATAATGGAATTCACAGCATCAATGGAATTTTGCAGCGTCACCTTGCCCATATGCACCACCTCACCAAGCACTGCCTCCACCGCTGCCGAAGGCGTCTTCAACAAACGAATATCCAGATGTCTGCCGACTAGCCCTTCCACCTCAAGCATCTCATCGGCTTCCTCCTTGCTCACATCCTTAATAATTAACTGCGACAAATGGACAAGCTGTTTTGCAAACGGGAATAAAATAGCCGTATTCAGGAAATTAAATATTGTATGGAAAACAGAAATCTCCACGCTGTTGATATTATGATGTGCAAAATCCGGGCGCAGCAAAAATATAACATACAAAATAGTGCCAAATATCAGAGCGCCAATCACATTAAACATCAGATGAATTGCCGCGGCACGCTTCGCATTCTTCCCTGCGCTCGCGCTGGAAAGAATTGCAGTAAAACAAGATCCAATATTCTGTCCCAAGGTAATAAAGATAGCCGCATTGGTGGTGACAACTCCATTCAAAGCAAGTGTCTGCAAAATACCAACCGACGCAGAAGAACTCTGTAAAAGCATTGTTACCAAAGCACCGATAATAATACCCAAAAACGGATTTCCGCCAAGAATCCGAAACGCGGTTGAGAAAATAGGTGCATCCGTAAACGGCGCAATGGAATCAGACATAAAATCAAGCCCAATAAAAAGCAGCGCGATTCCAATTAATATCTCTCCTGCCATCACCTTTCTCTGGCTTTTGCAAAACAACAACATCAAAGCTCCTATACCAATTAACAAAGGAGCATAGAAAGCCGGCTGCATTACTTCAAAGGCATCTCCAAGCTGACTGAGCGAGACGATCCACGCCGTGATTGTCGTTCCGATATTCGCTCCCATAATCACGCCAACCGCCTGCGTAAGCGTTAAGATCCCTGCATTGACAAAACCGACCACCATAACAGTAGTGGCACCGCTGCTCTGGATAATCGCGGTTATCAAGGCTCCGACTAAAATCGCCATAATTCTGTTATTTGTCAAAAAGCCCAGCAGCTTCTTCACCCTGCCTCCCGCCGATTTCTGAAGCCCATCCGCCATAATGTGCATGCCATACAGAAACATCCCTAAGCCGCCCATAAACTGAAATACAGCTTGGACACTTTCCATCGTTGTCATCCTTTACCTCCGTCTCTCCCTGAAAACAGATCTTTTTTTAACATTTTCTTAAGATTCTCTTTACTTGTACATAATAATAGTATCATACTATAATTCTTTTTCAAGTGATTTTTTTCGAGGCTTCTCATGTTCCTAATTAAAGAGGCAAAAACGACACGCTGCGGTTCTCAAAAGTAGAAATATAAGAAAACCCGCAGCTTACTAATAGTTCCCGCACCTTGGGAAAGCCCCATGCAATCCGTTCCGGTGTATGGCTGTCAGAACCCACCGTGAGAATTTCCCCTCCCAGCTCTCGATAACGGCGAAGAATTTTCTCATGTGGATTTGGATGATTTCCGTGGAAAAAGCCCGCCGTGTTCACTTCAATGCCTTTTCCCTTCTCTATCAGCGCGCGCAGACACTCCTCTATAATATCCATATAATCCTCGCAGCAATAAACAAAGGATTTATCAGGACAATAGCGCACAATATAATCCAAATGTCCATAAATATCAAAATCAGAGAACACATTGATATTTTCCAGCACCGATTCAAAATAATGCCGGACAATCGTCTCCGGCTTTTTTCCTTCCCAGAAAACAGAATAATAAGGGTCTGCGTTATCAATAATATGGGAGGAACCAATCACAAAATCGAAGGGATGTTCTTTGACAAATGCACGAAGCTGTTTCGTAAGATGGGGCTGCAACCCAAGCTCCACGCCAATCCGCACAGGAAGGCGATCGGCGTACTCCTCTCTAAGAGCTGTCAAAGAAGAAAAATATTCCTGTACATCAAACAAAAAAAATTCCGGCTTATCCGGGTAATCGAAATCCATGTGATCTGTGATGCAAATTTCTGGAAGAGAAAGAGAAACCGCACAATCCAGCACATCTCTCACAAAAGCATCACTATCTCCAGAAAAACAAGTATGAACATGATAATCCGGTAAAAATATCTGCATAAAAACCTCATTTCCGCACAATCTGAAACAGTGTCTAGAGCACAAGATCCTGCTTAAATAGCAATTGTATATGGTTACATTACTAGAAATGTATACTTTGTTAGAAAAAAGAGTGTTGTGTAATCATTTTCGAGAAAGGTCCACATAGCCAGCCCGCTATTTCCTCCGTCACCCCGCTCTCGCTTAGTGAAAAACGTAACGGATGCTAAGCTCGTAAAATACCTCGCTAAGCGCCGACGTTTTTCAATAGGTTCCTTGA
>CAMWWW010000322.1 GCA_947178015.1 uncultured Clostridia bacterium | reverse complement strand
AAATCACGATTTCCTTTCCTCTCTGCTTGTTTGCTGCCTCGTCACGCTGTATGCCAAGATCTCCAAGGTATCCACAGACTGCCTTGCGCACCCGTCCGTCATTCTCTCCCACGCCTGCTGTAAATACAATTGTATCCACGCCGTTCATCGCTGCTGCATACGCTCCAATATATTTTGCAACGCGGTACACAAATACGTCAACGGCCGTTTTTGCATGCTCATTTCCTTCTGCCTCGGCTGTTTCCAGATCGCGGAAATCACTGGATACACCTTTTGAAAGGCCAAATACGCCTGATTTTTTATTTAATACATTCATCACGCCTGCAATATCCAGATTCTCTTTCTTTGCAATATATTCCATAATCGCCGGGTCAATATCACCGGAGCGTGTTCCCATCACAAGTCCCTCAAGAGGTGTCAAGCCCATGGAGGTATCTACACATTTGCCGTTCATCACTGCGGAAAGGCTGGAACCATTGCCCAAATGGCAGACAATCGTCTTCATATCTGCGTAATCTCTGCCAAGAAATTCTGCTGCTCTCTTTGATACATAGCTGTGGCTGGTTCCGTGGAAGCCGTATCTTCTTACTTTATAGTTTTCATAGTACTCATATGGAAGCCCGTACAGATATGCCTCCTTCGGCATAGTCTGATGGAAGGCAGTATCAAATACGCCCACCATAGGTGTCTCTGGCATCAGCTCCTTACATGCGGCAATCCCAATCAGATTCGCCGGATTATGAAGTGGTGCCAGATCGTTACATTCCTCCACAGCCTTTAAAACTTCATCTGTCAGTACAACGGAGGAGGCAAATTTCTCTCCGCCATGTACAACACGGTGCCCAACTGCCCCAACCTCAGACAAGCTCTTGATCACACCAGTCTTCTCGTTCATCAATGCCTCCAGCACAAGCTGGATCGCCTGCTTATGGCTGGGCATAGCTGCGTCCGTCGTCTCCTTCTCGCCGTTTGCCGGCTGATATACTAATCTTCCATCTATTCCGATCCGCTCACACAATCCCTTTGCCAGCACATCCTCCGTCTCCGAATTAATTAACTGAAACTTTAAGGAAGAGCTTCCGCAGTTGATTACTAAAATATTCATTGTTCCATTCTCCTTTTATCTTCACATTTTATTTCGACTCTTTACTGTTGTGCCTGTACTGCTGTTATTGCGACAACGCCAACGATATCCTCCGCACTGCACCCTCTGGACAAATCATTGACCGGCTTTGCAATACCCTGTGTGACAGGACCATATGCCTCGGCCTTCGCAAGCCTCTGCACCAGCTTATAACCAATATTTCCAGCATCCAGATCCGGAAATACCAAAACATTCGCCTTGCCTGCCACCTCGCTGGAAGGAGCCTTCGAAGCACCAACACTTGGAACAATGGCAGCATCAAGCTGAAGCTCGCCATCCACCTTCAGATCAGGATAATCTGCCTGCGCAATTCTTGTAGCCTCCACTACCTTGTCCACATCCGCGTGTTTTGCACTTCCCTTGGTAGAATGAGAAAGCATGGCAACAATCGGCTCCTCGCCAACAAGCTGACTAAAAGTATCTGCGGAAGATTTTGCAATCGCCGCCAGCTCCTCAGGAGAAGGATTCTGATTCAGCCCGGAATCCGCAAACACAAAGGTACCATTTGCACCAAACTCACAATCCGGCACAACCATCAAGAAAAATGCAGAAACCAGCTTTGTCCCCGGCTTTGTCTTAATAATCTGAAGGCAAGGTCTCAAGGTATCTGCTGTGGAATGGCATGCGCCAGATACCATACCGTCCGCATCACCGTTCTTAATCATCAGACATCCATAATATGCATAATCCTTCAGCATGGTTGCCTTCGCCTGCTCCGGCGTCATTCCCTTTGCCTTGCGCAGCTCTACAAACAGGTCAATATATTCCTGCGTTTTCTCGTATGTATTTGGATCAATAATCGTCGCGCCGGAAATATCAAGTCCCTTACTGTTTGCCTCCACTTCCTCAGGAGTACCGATAATGATCAGATTCGCGATATCCTCCTTCAAAATCTTCTCAGCAGCCTCAAACGTTCTTCTATCCATCGACTCTGGTAAGATAATCGTTTTCTTGTCTGCTTTTGCTCTTGCCTTAATTGTGTCAATAAATCCCATGATTCTATGACTCCTTTCTTAATCCGTATTATCCTTGGCATGTCCTAGCTCTATATCTATAATACAACCTATCAGAAGCCGGATACGCACTTATCATTATTATAGCGCGAAAATTTATAGCATACAAGGGTAAATTGAGACATTTTTTTAATTGTATAAATTTTTGTAAAGGCGATTCATGTATTCATTTTCGAAAATGGTTCGCATAGCCAGCGCTGCTATTTCCTCCGTCACCCCGCTCCCGCTTAGTGAAAAACGTAGCGGACGCTAAGCTCGTAAAATACCTCGCTAAGCGCCGACATTTTTCAATAGGTTCCTTGAGAAAAATAGCAGCGCTGGCTATGCTGCTTTTATTGGTATTCTAAACACGTTTGCTTTCTGCCTGTTCTCGTAATCTTATTTATATTGTTGAACATGGTTATATTCTTTAGTTTTCTGATTATCGTATTATTAGTATAAAATTGAAGAAGAAAAGACATACCTAGAACATATTCCGTCAACATAGACCGCTATGCCTCCTTCATCTGGCACAAATCTCCCACAAACTGTCACGCACATCTGGCAGAAAACATTTTTCAAACACACTCTAGCACAATCGAAAAAATAGCGCAGAGAGCTGCCTATAGTCCTCAAGGCACCTATTGAAAAACGTCGGCGCTTAGCGAGGTATTATACGAGCTTAGCGTCCGCTACGTTTTTCACTAAGCGAGAGCGG
>CAMWWW010000321.1 GCA_947178015.1 uncultured Clostridia bacterium | reverse complement strand
TGACGGAGGAAATAGCTGCGCTGGCTATGCGGACCTTTCTCGAAAATGATTACACTAATTGTTTTTACATAAACTTATACCATTCCCCAAAAATTGGAAATGGATGAAAATCGTATAACCCAAGATTTCTATTAGGAGGATTCATGCGAACGGATATTTTAGAATATTTACATAATGAGATCTATACAAGATGCAAAAAGCCAGCCAATAAATTTGGCATGGGATGTTATTTTCATATTGAAGCTGTCGTTAAAAATGGTGCTTTATTAACAGAACAGTATGGCGCTGATAAGGAGATTGTTATGATTGCTGCATGGTTGCATGATATTGCCTCCATCACAGATTATAGTCTTTATGAGATGCATCATCTGCATGGTGCAGAGATGGCTCATGATATATTAACCAGCCTTTCTTATGATAAAGCTAAAATACCACTGATACAGACATGTATTAAAAATCATAGGGGAAGCCAAGATACTCCAAGAAATAGTATAGAAGAATTATGTGTGGCAGATGCCGATGCAATCTCCCATTTTGACAGTGTACCAAGTCTGCTTTACTTGGCATACGTTATAAGAGGAATGGATATCGAGGAAGGAAAAGAATTTGTTAGACAGAAATTAGATAGAAGCTACCAAAAATTATCAACGCAAAGTAAGCTATATTATCAAACGAAGTATGAGCATGTAATGAATATTTTATAAACCTCTGGTTGTTGTTTCTTTCGGATAGTTATGTGTTGTTCTTTTCTAAAATTGTAAGCGGCTATTGTATAACATAATTTGTTTTTATACAATAGCCGTCATAAAACGTGTCTGTTATAATTTTTTTACAAATAAGGCCCGAATTGCATTGAGTACTGCGAGTATCATAACACCGACATCGGCAAAAACGGCCAGCCACATATTTGCAATTCCTAGAGCGCCCAGCGCTAAGCATATCGCTTTTATGCCAATCGCAAACCAGATATTTTCATAGACAATGCGCAGACATTTGCGCGATATACGGATTGCTTTGGCTATCTTTATTGGATCGTCATCCATCAACACTACGTCCGCCGCCTCAATCGCAGCGTCTGATCCCATGGCGCCCATGGCTATCCCTATATCTGCTCTTGAAAGAACTGGTGCGTCATTGATGCCGTCTCCCACAAATGCCAGCTTTGCCTTTGTGGGCTTTTTGTTTAGAAGCTCCTCCACCTTGGAGACTTTCCCGGCCGGAAGAAGCTCGCTGTATACCTCATGAATCCCCAGCGATGAAGCGACCTGCTCTGCGACATTTTTGGCGTCGCCGGTCAGCATCACTGTTTTTTCTACACCGGACGCCTTTAGCGCCGCTATGGCTTCTTTCGAATTTTCTTTTATAATATCCGATATTACAATATGCCCGGCATATTCTCCGTCTATTGCCATATGAATGATTGTGCCCACATGATGGCAGTCGATATAGTTTACATGAATCTGTTTCATCAGCTTATTATTTCCCGCTGCTATCTCCATGCCGTCCACTGTGGCAATTACGCCTCTTCCGCTGATTTCTTGTACAGAAGTCACTCTGCTTCGATCCAGCTCTTTTCCGTAGGCGCGTTGTAGGCTCTTGCTGATGGGATGGGAGGATGCGCTTTCTGCCAGCGCCGCATATTCCACCAGCTTTGCGTTCTCCATGTCACTGTGATGGATGCCGTTTACTTCAAATACTCCCTGCGTCAAGGTTCCTGTTTTATCGAAAACCACATATTTCGTTTGTGACAGTGTTTCCAGATAGTTGGAACCTTTTACAAGAATTCCTTCTTTGCTGGCCCCGCCAATTCCTGCAAAAAAACTGAGCGGGATGCTGACCACTAACGCACAAGGGCAGCTAATTACCAAGAATGTTAATGCACGGTAGATCCACTCGCCCCAATCTGCCGGCACCCCCATAATCAATATGCGAAACAGCGGCGGCAGAACGGCGAGGGCAAGCGCGCTATAGCAGACAAGCGGCGTATATACTCTGGCAAATTTTGAGATAAAATCCTCTGATTTTGATTTACGGGAGCTCGCATTTTCTACCAGATCGAGGATGCGGGAAACGGTAGATTCACCAAATTCTTTTGTTGTCTGGATCTTTATCCTTCCAGTCATATTGATACAGCCGCTGATAATCTCGTCTCCGGCAGATACCTCGCGGGGAAGACTCTCTCCGGTCAACGCGCTGGTATTAAGGCTGGATCGTCCTTCCATAACAATTCCGTCAATTGGTACCTTCTCTCCGGGCTGCACCACAATGATGCTGCCCACTTCCACCTCATCTGGGTCAACTTGTTCTAAATTTCCGCCAAGCTCTATATTGGCATAATCCGGGCGGATATCCATCAGCTCGCTGATATTTCTTCGGCTTTTGCCCACTGCATAGCTCTGGAACCATTCTCCAATCTGATAAAACAGCATAACAGCGATTGCCTCTGTGTAGTCGCCGCTTTTAAATACTGCCAGTGCAATCGCGCCGATTGTTGCGATTGCCATAAGAAAGCTCTCGTCAAACATCTGGCGGTTCCGCACTCCTTTTGCTGCTTTAATCAGTATATCATAGCCTATGATCAGATACGGCACCATATAGAGTAGAAACCTAATTATGCCCTCGATAGGCAGAAATTGCAGTATCACCATTAAAATTGTTGCTATGATAATTCGAAACAACATCTTTTTCTGCTTTTTATTCATAATAATCCTCATTTCTGCGCTGCTTTTTGTCAATGCAACGGGGTCTTGAAATAATGTGGGCGCAATCCCATTAGCTTTAGATGATGGGTTAAGCCCACAAAACGAATGGTTGCCACAATCTATATTTTCTATTATAATTTGTTCATACACGAACATGGATAACTGTATATATGAGGTTGTGCTGAGAAATACTATGCG
>CAMWWW010000320.1 GCA_947178015.1 uncultured Clostridia bacterium | reverse complement strand
TACATAATTCTGAAAAAAGTATAAAATTTATATGTTGTATTTTGTACAATGAAAACTGAATAAGGAGGTGCTCCTGTGCTAAGCTCAATAATAACAATCGTTCCTTATGTGATATATGCTGTTATCATAATTTTGGTTGCCGTTGTTACATGGTTTGCTGCAACTGCTTACAGAAAAAAGATCTTTGAGTCCAAGATTGGCAGTGCGGAAGAGAGATCAAGAGAAATTATAGATGAAGCATTAAAAACTGCGGAAACGAAGAAAAGAGAAGCTCTTTTGGAAGCGAAGGAAGAGACATTAAAGACAAAAAATGAGCTGGAACGTGAAACCAAGGAGAGGCGTGCAGAGCTGCAGCGCTATGAGAGGCGTGTGCAGAGCAAAGAAGAAGCGCTTGACAAAAAAGCCGATGCTTGGGAAAAGCGGGAAAGCAGCCTTGCAGCGAGAGAAGAGATGCTGAAACAGAAGACAGCAGAGGTAGAAGAGCTTCATGAGAAGAGCATACAGGAACTGGAAAGAATCTCAGGTCTGACCTCCGAACAGGCAAAAGAACATCTATTAAAGACTGTTGAAGATGAAGTGAAACTCGACACTGCCAAGCTGATTAAGGAGCTTGACAGCAAAGCAAAAGAGGAAGCGGGGAAGAAGGCGAAGGAGTACGTGGTGAACGCAATTCAGAAATGTGCGGCGGACCACGTGGCAGAGACTACAATTTCTGTAGTTCAGCTTCCCAACGACGAGATGAAAGGAAGGATTATCGGCAGAGAGGGCAGGAATATCCGTACTCTTGAGACGATGACAGGTGTGGATTTGATCATAGATGATACACCGGAAGCTGTAATTTTATCAGGCTTTGATCCTATCAGAAGAGAAGTAGCGCGAATTGCTTTGGAAAAACTGATTGTTGACGGACGTATCCATCCGGCAAGAATCGAAGAAATGGTAGAGAAGGCTCAGAAGGAAGTGGAACAGAATATTCGGGAGGAAGGCGAGGCGGCGACCCTTGAGGTTGGCGTGCATGGAATTCATCCTGAGCTGATTCGGCTTCTGGGCAAGATGAAGTTCAGGACTAGCTATGGTCAGAACGCATTGAAACATTCCATAGAGGTTGCACAGCTCTCCGGTTTATTGGCGGGAGAGATTGGCGTGGACATTCGAATGGCAAAGAGGGCAGGTCTGTTACATGATATTGGAAAATCTGTAGATCACGAGATGGAAGGTACCCATGTGCAGATTGGAGTGGATTTATGTAGAAAGTATAGAGAATCCGCGGTTGTGCTTAATGCTGTGGAGGCCCATCACGGAGATGTGGAGGCGACTTCCCTGATTGCCTGCATTGTACAGGCTGCTGATACCATTTCTGCAGCTAGGCCAGGTGCAAGAAGAGAGACTTTGGAAACATATACCAACAGGTTAAAACAATTAGAGGATATCACAAACAACTTCAAAGGCGTAGATAAATCTTTTGCTATCCAAGCGGGTAGAGAGATTCGAGTAATGGTAGTTCCAGAACAGATAAGTGATGCAGATATGGTACTGCTGGCAAGGGATGTTTCTAAGAAGATTGAGAGCGAGTTAGAATATCCGGGGCAGATCAAGGTAAGTGTTATCAGAGAAAGCCGTGTTGTGGACTACGCAAAGTAGTGCCTCATCGGGTTAGGATACATGGTGCTGACGTAAATGCACAAAGGCAGGCGATCCGCGAAGAAGCGGATCGCCTGTTTTTGTGCACAAGGTGACTTATACAAGGAGGAGATATGAAAAGCATTGGTTTTATTGGAATGGGAAATATGGGAAGCGCCATGTTATATGGACTTCTCAAGGTTTTTGAGCCAGAAGAGATAGTATTTTCCAGAAAGAATCAGGAAAAGGGAAGAGAGTTGAGTGAGAACACCAAGGTAGCTTTTGTGGAGAGCAACCAAGAATGTGCCAGTATGGCAAAGTATTTAATTCTTGCTGTAAAGCCTCAATATAGTAAGGAGGTGTTGGAGGAGATCGATCCAGTACTGCGGGAAGATCAGATTCTAATCTCAATTGCAGCGGGAGTGAGCATTAACGAAATAAGGGCGTCCATTGGAAAAAGGATTCGGATTGTTCGTGCTATGCCAAATACGCCGGCTCTGTTGGGAGAAGGCATGACGGGAGTATGTTATGACGATTCTGACTATACGGAGGGAGAGTGTACGGTTATTCGCCATATTTTTGAGTCATTTGGGCGCATGGAGATTGTGAAGGAGGAACTGATGAACGCCGTTATTTGCGTAAGCGGAAGCTCGCCTGCTTTTGTTTATCTTTTTCTTGAGGCTTTGGCGGACGGTGCGGTGAAATATGGTATGCCCAGACAGACAGCGTATGAGATGGCAGCGCAGACGGTGCTTGGTGCGGCGAAAATGGTGCTTGAGACGAAGGAGCATCCCGGCGTGTTAAAGGATCGCGTGTGCTCTCCGGGAGGTACGACTATCGCGGGAGTGGCGGCACTGGAGGAGTATGGCTTTCGAAATGCGGTTTTAAAGGCATGTGATAGCTGCTATAAAAAGGCGGAGAGTATGGAAAGAAAGAAGGAGGAAGAGTAGATGGAAGTGGCAGAGCGTCTGGAACGAACCTTGGTGAAGCACGGGGCGATTATTGACTTGTATGATGATACGGTTAAGACGCAAGCAGGGAATATTGTGCACTATGATTTTATCGGTCATAAAGGTGCTGCTGCGGTGCTCCCTGTGCGCAGCGATGGGAAAATTCTGATGGTGAAACAATATAGAAATGCGGTGGATCGGTTAACGCTGGAGATTCCGGCGGGCGGAAAGAATGGAGCAGATGAACCGCCCTATGATTGTGCGATGCGAGAGTTGGAGGAAGAGACGGGGTATCGGACAGAGAAGCTGGAGCCATTAATTGAAATTTATACAACC
>CAMWWW010000319.1 GCA_947178015.1 uncultured Clostridia bacterium | reverse complement strand
TTACGAGGTCTGCGAAGCAGGAAGCCCATTGGCTTTAGACAATGGGTAGTTCACTGTCATGTTCTACAATATAGAATAATTTCCCGCTTTTCTTTCTTAGTATAGAAGTAGCGTGGCATACAATCGGCAGGATATGAGTAATGGCACAGAAATGAGGAAAACGATGGCGTCAGAAACCAAATTTGAATCGAGGACAATAAGTCAACTTAAGGAACCAAAGCAATATAAAGTGGTAATGTACAACGATGACTTTACACCGATGGATTTTGTAGTAGACATCTTAAAAACAGTATTTAATAAGGGGCATCAGGATGCAGTACAGATTATGATGCAGGTGCACAAGGGGGATCGTGCGGTAGTCGGGCAATATTCCTACGATATAGCCATGACCAAGACGCAGGAGGCGATGCATCAGGCAAGAGAGAATGGGTATCCCTTTCAGGTAAAAGTAGAGTCTTAATAGGGGAGGAAATGGATTTGAAAATATCACAGGAGCTGGAGCTGCTGTTACAAAAATCAGCAGTATATGCAGGACAGGAGCGGCATGAATATGTGACGCCGGAACATGTTATGCTGACGCTGACCTATGACAAGAAATTTTCCCACTGTTATGTAAGATGTGGAGGAAATATAAAAGAATTTCGCAAGGAGCTGGAAGAATATCTGAGAAAGAACGTCGGGGGACTTCCAGAGACCAAGACGGAGATCCCGGTAAGCTACGGGCTTCATGAGGCGCTGATAGAGGCTGCCATGCAGGCGGAGAGCGCGGGCCAGCAGATGGTGGAGCTGGTACATCTTATCTATGGTTTTTTTCGCTTAAAAGAATGTTTTGGCACCTATGTGATGCATACACAGGGAGTGGAAGAAGTGGACATGCTGACAGAGCTGCACTCCAGAAATTGGGAGAAGGGGCCAGAGGCGGTAGAAGAATCGGCTATGGAAGAAAATCCTTCCTCTGCATATATGACTTGTATGAATGAGGAAGCAGCTTCTATGAATCCATTGATTGGCAGGGAGGAAGAGCTGGAGCGCACTATACAGGTTTTGCTTCGCAAGGATAAGAATAATCCGCTTCATATCGGGGAGCCGGGCGTGGGAAAAACAGCGATAGCCTACGGACTTGCCGCCCGCATCAATGCAGGCAATGTGCCGGACGAGCTTAAGGGCGTGCGAATGTATGCACTTGATCTGGGAGCGATGCTTGCTGGTACCCAGCTTCGCGGAGATTTTGAGAAGCGCTTAAAGGAGGCGATGAAGCAGCTTGAGAGGGAAAAGCGGCCGATTCTCTATATTGACGAGATTCACAACATTGTGGGAGCAGGGGCTACCACGGGAAGTTCTATGGATGCCTCTAACCTTCTAAAGCCCTATCTGACGCGCGGGACAATCCGTTTTATTGGAGCGACCACCTTTGAGGAATACAAAAAATATTTTGCCAAAAATAAAAGCATGGTGCGGCGCTTTCAAAATATCGAGATCAAGGAGCCTACACCCAAGGAAGCTGTAGATATTTTGGAGGGGCTAAAGCCTTATTATGAAAAATGGCATCATGTCACATACCAGAAGGGCAGCATTGAGCATGCGGTGCAATTAAGCACCCGCTATCTAAATGAGCGTTATCTGCCGGATAAGGCAATTGATTTAATTGATGAGGCTGGTGCATACCGTGTTATGCATCCAGAAAATAGAAAAAGACAGACGGTAGATAAAAAATTGATTGAAGAGGTTTTATCAAAGACCTGTCAGATTCCAAAGCAGGCGATTGAGACAGAGGAGATAAAGAAGCTGTCCCGCTTAGAGAAGGAGCTTAAGGAGCAGGTGTTTGGACAGATGGAGGCAGTGGAGGAGCTTGCCAGTGCGGTAAAGTTTTCCAAAGCAGGACTGAGAGAGGCAGAGAAACCTGTGGCAAGCCTTCTTTTTGTAGGACCGACAGGGGTGGGCAAGACAGAGCTTGCACGTTCTCTTGCCCAAGTGCTTGGCATAGAGCTAGTTCGTTTTGATATGAGCGAATATGCCGAAAAGCATACTGTGGCAAAGCTGATCGGCTCTCCTGCCGGCTATGTGGGATATGAGGAGGGTGGACTGCTCACAGAGACCATACGAAAAAAACCGCACAGTGTCCTGCTTTTGGATGAGATAGAAAAAGCACATCCCGACATCTTTAATGTGCTTCTTCAGGTAATGGACTATGCGACGCTGACGGATAACCAAGGGCAGAAGGCAGATTTTCGGAATGTGATCCTGATTATGACCTCCAATGCAGGGGCGAGAGAGGTCGGCAAGATGACGATGGGATTTGGCGGAGAAACACAAAATGAAGGAGCTATTGACGCGGAGGTGAAGCGCGTGTTCAGTCCAGAATTTAGAAACCGCCTCGATCGCATTATTATATTTCATCCTATTGATAAAAAGATGGCAATGCAGATCACAGACAAAAAGATCACTGCCCTGAAAGAGCAGCTTATTGTCAAAAATGTGGAAATCCAGCTATCCAAAAAAGCAAGGGAATATTTTGCCTCCAAGGGAATGAGCAGAGAATATGGAGCCAGAGAAATTCAACGCATTATAGATGCAGAATTAAAAACGCTGCTGGTAGATGAGATTCTATTTGGAAAGCTAAAAAAAGGCGGAAACTGCACGGTTGGATGCGAGGATGGAAAAATAGAGCTTGCCATAGAACAAGTATAAAAAGTTGATTGTCAGCATATGGAGTGCTATTTAAGAATCTTGAGGACTATAGGCAGCTCTCTACGCTATTTTCTCGATTGTGTTAGACACATCAGTTTTTCTTCTTTTCCAGATTTCATCTAACAATATGCGAATCAGAAAGCAAAAAAATAAAACTATATCCAGTAATATAGCACCAGTTTACAACTTTTTGATAAAGTATAGATTTATGTAAAGGCGATTTGTGTA
>CAMWWW010000318.1 GCA_947178015.1 uncultured Clostridia bacterium | reverse complement strand
CCGTTTGCTTGCGGCACATTCACGGATGTATTTTCCAAGGATGCGGCGAATGAGGCATTTGGCAGGAAAGAGGTTGTATTTTTTGCGGGAGGAACAGGACATCCTTATTTTTCCACAGATATGGGGGCGGCTCTTCGCGCCATTGAGATAGAGGCGGATCTGATTCTTGCTGCAAGGGCGATCGATGGGGTTTATGATTCCGATCCAAAGCTGAATCCAGAAGCGAAGAAATATGATAAGATAACGATGAAAGAAGTTGTGGAGCAGCAGCTCGGCGTGATGGATCTGGCGGCGGCGGTGCTTTGTATGGAGAATAGGATGCCGATGAAGGTGTTTGGGCTTCAGGAGAAGGATGGTATTATTCGTGCCGTGAAGGGAAATTCAGGCGGTACGACAATTACAGTATAAGGTGTGATAACGCAGGAATAGTTAGGAGGAAAGTGAAGATGGAATTGAAGCAATTTGAGGACAAGATGGGAAAATCACTGGACAGTCTTAAGGCAGAGTATATGACAATCCGCGCGGGCAGAGCGAATCCGCATCTGCTTGACAAGATTCGGATAGATTATTATGGAACGCCGTCTTCCTTGCAGCAGGTTGCCAATGTATCTGTGCCGGAGGCGAGAGTGATTCAGATTCAGCCGTGGGAGAGCAAGCTTATCAAGGAGATTGAGAAGGCGATTATGGCTTCCGATATCGGGATTACGCCCAGCAATGATGGAAGAATTATCCGATTGGTATTTCCTGAGCTTACAGAGGACAGAAGAAAAGAACTTGTCAAGGATGTGAAGAAAAAAGGAGAGGGCACTAAGGTAGCAATCCGCAATATAAGGCGGGATGCCAATGATGCTATCAAGAAGGCTGTCAAGGCGACAGAGATCTCTGAGGATGAGCAGAAGCAGTTGGAGGAAAAGGTGCAGAAGGCAACCGATAAGTATATCGCCGAGGTTGACAAAATGGTTGAGGAGAAGTCAAAAGAGATACTTACCGTATAGGAGAGAGTAAGGATAAGGGCGGTTCGTGCAGGCGGCCGTCCCTTTTGTAGTACAGGAATAGATTCGTTATTTTGTGTTTAAAGTATTCTAGGTATCGGGTGTGTTCGAGAAAGAGGAGGAATATGGCACAGGAGAAGCAGCTTAAGGTGCCACAACATGTGGCTATTATTATGGATGGAAATGGAAGATGGGCGAAGAAGAGGCTTCTTCCGCGCAATGCAGGACATACGCAGGGCAGCAGAAGGGTGGAGGAAATCTGCCGGGAGGCATGGGAGCTTGGCATTAAGTATCTGACGATTTATGCCTTTTCTACCGAGAACTGGTCAAGACCAGAGGATGAGGTGCGCGCATTGCTGAAAATCCTTAGAAATTATTTGAAGGAGAGCATAAAAAAAGCGACCGAGAATAATATGCGGGTGCGCGTAATTGGAGATAGGAGCCGGTTGGATGCGGATATTAGGGAGAGCATCGAGCGGCTGGAGGAAGTGTCGGCGGGCAATACAGGTCTTAATTTTCAGATAGCGCTAAATTATGGTTCGCGTGACGAGATGCTGCGCGCAGTGAGGCGGCTGGTGTCAGATTATGACAAGGGACTTTTTGCACAGGACCAGATTACGAAGGAGCTTTTTTCTAATTATCTGGATACTTGTGATATACCGGACCCCGATCTGCTTATTCGCACAAGCGGGGAGGAGAGACTCTCCAATTTCCTGCTGTGGCAGTGTGCCTATACAGAATTTTATTTTCCAGAAGTTTTATGGCCGGATTTTGATAAAAATGAGCTGAAAAAGGCAGTTGATGAATATACAAGAAGAGATAGGCGGTATGGTGGTATAAAGGGGGAATGATCCATGCTAAAGAAGCTTTTTACCAGAGCGACGCTCATTCGCACCCTGAGCTCGGTCTTGTTGGTTATCGTGGCGCTTGTCACGCTGATTGCGGGGGGAAATCTTTTATTTGCGACAATGCTTGCAGTTTCCTTAATTGGACAGTTTGAGCTGTATCGGGTGATTTCTGTGCAGCAGAGCTTTTTGGGGTTGTCGGGTTATATGGCGACAGCGGGGTATTATCTGCTTTTGTTTTTTGGCTGGCAGGAGTACAGTATGCCGCTGATCCTCGCTTTTCTGGTAGTGCTGATGGCTGTGTATGTGTTTTCCTTTCCTAAGTTTCGGGCAGGAGAGGTCTGCCATGTTTATTTTGGATTTTTTTATGTATCGGTGATGATATCTTATGTATATCAGATACGGGAGCTGGTGAATGGGGTTTTCTTGGTATTTTTGGTATTTCTAAGCTCATGGATCTGCGATACCTGTGCGTATTTGGTGGGGGTTATGGCTGGAAGGCACAAGCTTGCGCCAAAGCTTAGCCCCAATAAGTCCATAGAAGGAAGCATTGGCGGAATTGTGGGAGCGGTTCTTCTGGGAGCGTTGTACGGTGGCGTATTTTGTGAAAATTTGTCGGAAGCGTTCCGCAATCCGTCTGCGGGGTGCGCGATTGTCTGCGGGTTTGGAGCTGTGATTTCCCAGATTGGAGATCTGGCGGCATCTGGAATTAAGCGTAATTGTGAGAAAAAGGATTATGGGCATTTGATACCGGGACACGGAGGGATTATGGATCGGTTTGATTCTGTGATATTCGTGGCGCCGGCTATTTATTTTCTGATACAATATATTAAATAAGAAAAAGAGAAGCGGATACAAGAAAGGCATGGATAGAAAAATGAAAAAAATAGTAATTCTTGGCTCCACAGGTTCCATTGGAACACAGACGCTTGAGGTGGTGAGGGCAAACGGCGATGTGGAGGTGACAGCAATTGGGGCGGGTAGCAATATCTCACTTTTGGAGCGGGAGATAAGGGAATTTAAGCCAAAGGTTGTGTGGGTGTGGGTGTAGAACTGTGGGATGGATGTTAAGCTTTGATCGGCTGTTCTTTGT
>CAMWWW010000317.1 GCA_947178015.1 uncultured Clostridia bacterium | reverse complement strand
ATACAAGAGAGTTCTTATTGATTCGCCAGAGCTTCTCTGCTATTTTTGGAATAGTGTAAAATTGACAGCACCAATACTTTTGGGAGTCTTTTTTATTGCTCCTCTTGCTGGAAATGGACTTGCAAAGTATAAGATGCCCGGAAGGACGATTATTCTGGCATTTTATATTTTGCTTGCCATTCTTCCCTATCAGGCAATGCTTGTGCCAAACTATATTGTGTTTGATAAGCTTAAGCTATTAGGAAGCAGGCAGGCGATCTGGTATCCATATATATGGAATCCTTTTGGTGTATATCTAATGTATCGTTTTTTTGCAGGGCTTGACGAGTCAGGGCTGGAAGCTGCTAGACTTGACGGGGCAGGAGAGTGGAGGATTTATTTTCGTATTACGTTGCCTCAGGTTCTTCCGGGGCTTGCAACGCTGCTTTTGATTACAATGGCAGATGCATGGAGTATGGTGGAACAGCCTCTACTTTTTTTGAAAGATGCGAGGCAATATCCATTGTCTGTTGCGTTTTCTTCCATTGTATCAGAAAATATAGGAATGGCATTTGCTGGGGCTATTGTATACCTGATACCAATTTTTCTGGTATTCTTGCTTACTAGGGATTATCTGACAGAGGGAATCGAAGTGACAGTCGGAACAATGAAAGTTGGGTAATAAGGAAAACATTTAAAAACAGCATAGAAATGAGGAGTCGTATGAAAAGAAAAAATGGTATCTATGCAGGAGCATTAGCAGGAATTATTTTACTACTGTTACTGTTTACTTATGTCTCAATGCAGGTTTACCGCCATTCTCTACCTCTGATTGAGACAGAGAATATTCAGCCGGGGACAGTGAAGCGAACTTATACAATGAACGGAGTGTTCCGTTATGTATCCACTCAAGAGATTAGCCTTCCTGTTTCAGCGATTGTTGCAGAGCTTTATGTGGAAACGGGAGAGACAGTAGGAGAGGGAATGGCTATCCTTAAGTTTGATATAGAATATCTGGAAATGGAACTTATTCGGCAGGAACTTGAGATAGAGGAGCTTAAGGAGAGAGAGGAGCAAGAAACAGAGGAGAGAAAACAGAAACTTCTTGTTTATGACAGAGAGAGGAAGGAAGAAGCAGTCAAAAATCTGGAAGAGCTTTTAGAAGCGGAAGGTATCCTTTATGCATTATGTCAAGGAGAAGTCAGGGCGATAAATACAAAGGAAGGTGTTGTGGAGCCTGCGGATAAGTTGCTTGTCAGCATTTGCGACAGAAAAGGGGGTGCGGAGATCACATGGGGCATGGAGGAGGAAGGAATTTTATTTGAACGATTTTATGCTGAACTGCGTACGACAGATGGCCATAACAGTCTTAGCGATACGATAGTATTTGAGAATGTAGATAGAAACTATGATGTAAAGACAAATAAAGTCTATTACAAGGCAGTCGTACCAGAGTCAAAAAATATGCTTTCTATGCATGATGGGGAACCTGTAACAGTAACAGCGTATTATGTGAGTGAAGTATATCCATCCCTGATCCCAGTTTCTGCGGTGCGTTTTGAGTCAGATGGGGCAGCATATGTTTATGAGCTGAAAACAAGAGAAAAGTCTTTTGGAATAGAATATTATGTGAGAAAACAGTCCATTTATGTGTCGGACAGAGATACAAACTATATTGCCACGACAAGCACATTTAAAGATAGCCAAATTGTTGTAAACAGCAACCAAGCATTAAACGACAGAGCGGCAGTGTGGCTTGAGGAATAGGCAGATAGCTTGTAAAAAATATGTAACAACTCTGAAACAACTCGAACATATGTTATATGTCAATATGCACAAAAAATAGCCGAAAATACCTCAGAAAATTTATATAGTTTGATACTTACTTGTAAAAAATTGGAAATAATATTCTGGCAAAGGATCAAAAATGCGGAAAAGCTATTGACCTTGCTGTGCAGATACTCTATAATGTCGGGTGTGTTTCAAATTTATGCAGAAATGGTGTTTTCACTTTAGAGGATACCCCAATCTGCAAGTCTAAAAAAGGAAAGAGGAGTATGTATGCTTAGAATACACTCATTTCTTCAAGGCATTTACGGTTATATGAAGGCAATATCCAAACGTCTATATCGAGTCTGCGCCATTATCACAACCGGCGCTGCGGTGATTGCCGTAATTGCATTTTCCTCTCATGAATTTGGCGGGAGCGGAAAGAATCGCATACCGATAGAACAGACCACAGAGCTGTCTTATGAGGAAAAAGAAGAAGTAGAAGCGGATACGGAAGCAAAAGTACAGACAGAAATGACACAGCCCGCAGAAAGCATCCAGAGTATAGAGAAGGAAGAGGAGAGCTGCGAGGCACAGATTGAGGAAGCAGAACCTGAGCTTTTAACAATGATCGGGGGAAATACAGGGACAGGCTATTCAGTGACAGATTATGAGTATGATATACTGCTTCATATTGTGGCAGCAGAGGCAGGAGGCTGCGATATGGAGGGACAGATATTGGTGGCGAATGTCATCTTAAACCGCGTGGGAAATGATCGATTTCCAGACAATATTGAGGCGGTCGTTTTTGAGAAAAATCAGTTTAGCCCTGTTTTGGCAGGGACGCTGTGGAGCGCACAGGTGACGGATTCTGTTAGAGAGGCGGTAAACCGCGCACTCGCAGGGGAGGATTACTCACAGGGAGCATTGTTCTTTTCTGCAAGAGCAAGGCTTGGAGATGAGAGCATGGCGTGGTTTGACACAAACCTAAGATGGCTCTTTGAACACGATGGACATGAATTTTATACTTTCAAATAAAAAGAGGAAGCCTGAAAGAAGGCTTCTTCCTTTTTGTATGTGGGCAACAATACAAAAAGGATAACGCTCCAAAACAGATGGGTAGATTGAATTCTAATATGTTTCGGATAAAGCATAGATCTATGTGAAGGCAATTTGTGTAATCATTTTCGGGAAGGGT
>CAMWWW010000316.1 GCA_947178015.1 uncultured Clostridia bacterium | reverse complement strand
ATTGTGTCAACTTCTGATTTTATATGCGCTAAAGCGCATGTAATTATGGTATAATAGCAGAAACGAACTGTGAAAAGGAGGTTTTTATGAGGGACAGAGAGTGTGCAAGAAAAAGGGCAGTGGAGCTGGTGGGGCGTATGACGCTTGAGGAGAAGGCTTCTCAGTTAAAATATGATGCACCTGCGATTCCAAGGTTGAATATTCCTGCCTATAATTGGTGGAATGAGGGACTGCATGGGGTTGCAAGAGCTGGTGTTGCCACAAGCTTTCCGCAGGCGATCGGCATGGCGGCTGCTTTTGATAAGGAGCTGCTGCATAAAGTTGGAGAAGTGATTGCTGTCGAGGGTCGAGCAAAATATAATACATACAGTAGTATGGAGGATCGAGATATTTATAAGGGACTCACTTACTGGTCTCCTAATATAAATATTTTCCGTGATCCAAGATGGGGAAGAGGGCATGAAACCTATGGAGAGGACCCATATCTGACAGGAGAGCTTGGTAAAGCGTATGTGCAGGGACTTCAGGGAGACGGCGAATATCTGACGGCGGCAGCTTGTGCAAAGCATTTTGCGGTACATTCTGGGCCAGAGGCATTGAGACATGAATTCGATGCAGAGGTATCCAAAAAGGATCTGTATGAAACGTATCTCCCAGCATTTGAGAAGCTGGTGAAAGAAGCAGAGGTTGAGGCTGTGATGGGTGCCTACAACAGAACAAATGGGGAACCATGCTGCGGCAGTGAGCTGCTGATGAAGGATATTTTAAGAGGAGAGTGGGGCTTTCAAGGGCATTATGTTTCTGACTGTTGGGCAATCCGGGATTTCCACACAAAGCATATGGTGACAAATTCAGCGGAGGAGTCTGCTGCTTTGGCCCTGCACTGCGGTTGTGATGTAAACTGCGGGATCACATATTTGCATCTTTTAAAGGCATATCAAGATGGATTGGTGACAGAAGAGGAGATTACAGAGGCGGCAGTGCGTCTGTTTACTACTAGATTTTTGCTTGGTTTATTTGATGATACACCATATAATCAAATATCTTTTGATAAACTGGAGTGTAAAGAGCATCTTGAGGTTGCCGATAGAGCAACAGCGGAAAGCGTTGTGCTGTTAAAAAATAATGGGATACTGCCTTTACATAAAAATGAATTAAAATCAATTGGCGTGATTGGACCTAATGCAAACAGCAGAGTTGCGCTTATTGGAAATTATCATGGCACATCTTCTCGTTATATTACACTGTTAGAGGGAATTCAAGATGTGGTGAAAGAGGGAACAAGGGTATATTATTCGGAGGGCTGTCATCTGTTCCGAGATAAAGTGGAATCACTTGGCAGCAGACAGGATCGAATTAGCGAGGCAGTTCTTGTGGCGCGCAATAGCGAGGTGGTGGTTCTCTGTCTGGGTCTTGATGAAACGATGGAGGGCGAGGAAGGCGATACCGGAAACAGCTATGCTTCTGGTGATAAGGTGGATCTTCTTCTGCCAGAGCCGCAGAGAGAGCTTATGGAGGCGGTGCTTCAGGTGGGCAAGCCAGTGATTGTTATCAATATGACAGGAAGCGCCATGGATCTGCGCTATGCCGATCAACATGCTGCTGCAGTGATTCAGGCGTGGTATCCGGGAGCGAGGGGCGGCAGAGTGGTTGCGAAGCTTCTGTTTGGAGAGTTACCATTTTCTGGTAAGCTTCCGGTAACATTTTACCGCTGCACGGAGGATCTACCACCATTTGAAGACTATTCTATGAAGGGCAGGACGTATCGATATTATGAAGGAGAAGTGCTGTATCCTTTTGGATATGGGTTGAGCTGTCAGGATGTACAACTAAAATGTGTAGAGCTTGGAACAGAAAATGTGAGAGAAACACAGGTGATGCAAAAGGATCTGTCCCATGGCATAGAACTTTTAGTGACAGTGGAAAACAAGAGCGCGACGGCAGCCTGTGAGGTGCTCCAAGTGTACTGTAAGGAGCTGGACTCTGTGCTTGCACCTCCAAGAGCAAGGCTCTGCGCTTTTGAGAGGGTGAAGCTAGAGGCTGCAAAAGAGCAGCAGTTTTCGATTTATGTGAAGGCAGATGCTTTTTTTGTCGTGGATGAAGAGGGAAAGAAACAAAAGGACGGAAAAAGGATGCAGATCAGTGTTGGATTTGGTCAGCCAGATAATAGGACAAAGGAGCTGACAGGAAAAGAGAGTTGTACTTTTGTGGTGGAGCGGTTGGATCAGTAGATATATACGAAACTGATATAAGAAAGTCGTAATATCAAATAGAAATTACAGGATGTATTCAATAAACAAAGAGGAAGGTGTTACACATGCCTACCATGACATACACACCATAGTTGTTGGCATTGTGGGAAAATCAAAACTTTTAGATTTGTGAAAATGTGCATAACGGGCTATCTTATGGAGTGATTCATGACGGAATAGTCTGTTATGCACATTTCCATAATGCAATCCGTTGGTCTTTGCCCTTGGTTCAGAATGGTGTGGTGCTGGTGGTATTTTAAAAGAAGTGTTTATCTTTCGTAGCAAGAAGATTCCCGCTTTTAAAGAGGGGATGAATCGCGATAAACCCGGTTTATGAAGCTGTTGACCGAGCAGACCGAGGACGGGAGTAAATGCCGGAATGCCGCCAAGAAGAAAGAATTGGAAGCGGCAGAGAAACGGATTGCGGAACCCTCCGCTATCTTCAAGCGGCTGTATGAGGACAGCGTGACCGGGTGCATATTGGACGAGCGTTTTTCGCTGATCTCATTATCTTCCAACACATCCCGCAGCAGATAATCGGGAGAAATTTTCAGTGCGTTGCAGATATTGATAAATACGGGCAGACTGGGAACCTTTGCCCTGCCTTCAATCTGTCGGAGATAGGTTGCGTTGATATTGCACAGTTCCGAGAGCCTGTCCGCCGTGAATCCCCGGTCTTTCCTCACCATGTTGATAC
>CAMWWW010000315.1 GCA_947178015.1 uncultured Clostridia bacterium | reverse complement strand
ATTACCAGTATACAACTTCTTGCTCGGAGGAAAAAATACGGCAGCTTGGATGCGAGGACCCGTTTAAAAGAGAACATTATGTAGAAAAAAGAGTGGTGGCGGATCGAAATTTAATTACAGCGAAGGGATATGCCTTTGTTGATTTTGCAGTGGAAGTATGCCAATATTTGCATATTTTGAAGAATAAAGAACAAGAATATGAATGGTTCGGCAAGATAAAAGAGAGAAGTTGAGAAATATCTCAACGAAACGTTGTTTTACAATGCAGTTTCTTTTTTGGTATGATAGAAGTACAGAAAAGAGGGAAAGGAGCTGTATATATGGATACAAAAAATTTTGCTGAGAAATTGTCAGAGAGCAGACAGAATGGAATGATGACGCAGGAGGAACTGGCTGCCTGTATTGGCGTGACACCGCAGGCGGTGAGCAAATGGGAGAGAGGCGTCAGCCTGCCGGATACTGGATTATTGTCCGATCTCTGTCAGATTCTTGATGTCAGCGCAGATGAGCTTTTGGAGACAGGCTGCTGCCGGCGCGACAAAAATAATAGTATTGTACAACAGGCAGAAGTATTAAGAAATCTGGAGGTTTCGGAACCGCTTAAGGTGTTGTTGGGTGTTCATATTGTAGAGGAATTTCAGAAGAGCTTTAATCCGGGAAAATATCATGAGCTGAGGCTTTCTCTTGCAAGAAAAGGAATATTGATGCCCACGATAAGGGTGAAGGATGAGTCTTGGGTTCAGCCCGACAGTTTTGTGATACAAGCTTATCAGAAAATATTGTATGGAGAGCAAATAGTTGGACAGGAAGATATGGCGTCTTATATAGGAAAAAAGCTTGAGGAGGTTGTGAGCGATCCGCACAATTATGCGTATATTTTAAATAGAGAGCTGGTTAAGCTGATTGTGGAGCGCGCCAGACAATTCTATCCAACACTTTTGGAGGCTGTGCCAGAATGTATTACTTACAAATATTTGCAGCAGATATTTAAGGGATTATTATTAAGAGGAAAAGGAATTCTGAATGTAAATAAGATTGTGGAAGTAATCGAGGAAAATATGGAACAGGATCTTTCTGTGGATCAGATGATTGAGAAAGTGATGAGAGTGGAGCTGTAAGGAAATTGTATCGAATTGCACATAAGAGGACAGAAAATTAAAATTTTTGATTTTCTGTCTTTTTTTGAAACTTTTTTCCTTTTTGATTCGTATTATCTATGAATGTCTTATGCCGGCATTTTATACAGCTCCTACGGGAGAAAGGGCAGATTAGATTATGAATAGAGAAGAATTGGAGTACTATTTCCGGGAATATAACTCCATGCTTTTCCGTGTAGCTTTTGCGGAGGTGAAGTCTCATGCGGATGCAGAGGATATTATGCAGGAGGTTTTTATTAGATTGATTCAGGCTCAGCCAGAGTTTCGGAGTGCAGAGCATGAAAAGGCATGGCTGATAAGGACAGCCTTAAATCTATGCAAAGATCTTTTTAAAAGCAAATGGAAGCAGGCTATCACAGGTCTGGATGCTGTACCAGAGCAGGAAAAGGTCTACATGAAGGTACCTTATGTTGATCAGGATGATACATTGTGGATGGTTTTGTCCTTGAAGGAACAATACAGGCAGCCGCTGTATTTGTTTTATTATGAGGACTACGAGATTAAGGAAATAGCAGAGATACTGGAAATTCCGGTAAATACGGTAAAAACGAATCTAAGGCGCGGGAGGGAAGAGCTTAAGAAGCTCTTAACGCGGGAAAGGTGAAAAGGTGGAATATGAATGTTAATGTAATTCGAGGTGCAGAGTATGTAAAACATGCGAACAGCAGCAAGGGAAAGACGGCAAATAAAGAAAGAAGTTTTCGCAGTGATTTGGTGGAAAATTTGTCAGAGGAAGCGCGGGATGCCGAGCGCGAGCAGAAGGCGGAGACAATAGCAGGGACGGAATATTGTCAGGGAATGATGTCAGCACGTGCGCTTCACAATGCTGATAAAATTGCAAACAGTGCTGTGGAAGCCTGTGAGGTGAGAAAAATTACATACGATCAGTGCGATTATGTAAAACTGTGCCCAGAACAGGGAGTTGTCTATAAAACGCAGCTCCAAAAAGGTTCAAATCAGGTCTACGTGGAAGAGAAGAAGGAAGATGGAAGCGTCTCCGCTTATCTGGTTGATCTCGATAAGGTTTCAGAGGACACCAAACTTCCCGTGGAGCTTGCGGCAAAAGAGGCGGCGGAACGCGCGGCAAATCCAGCTTCTTCCACTACAGAGGAAGAGTATAAGAAGGCGCTGGATAAGTTTTCTGTGTATGCAGAGGAGCGCGTAAAGGAGGGACCGCCTAAATTTGCCATTGGCGCTGCTGAATTTTCGATAGAAGACTGGGAAAAATTACTTGCCTCCGTGGATAAAGAGCTTGATGCGATGCGGGAGGATATGCGCGAGCGCATTGAGGAAAAGAAGGATGAGGATGCGCAGAAGGGTATGGAGGAGCTGGTTCGCATAAGAGAGCAGCGGAATGAGCTGGGTCCCTACGCTTCCTTAATGGGAGAGGGACCAGAGCTGATTTACAATGGGGTAGTGTTTACCTACGATCAGAGCGGGGCGCTTTGTCTGGGCGATACAAGCAATCCCGATGATGTGATTACCGTTTATCTGACAAATGGTGTATTTAAGATGAACCGAGGAAGCATCGGGGATCTGGCAAAAGCTATCAGCATGTTTTCACCGGAGGATATTAACCGCATCCTTCAAGCTATCTCGCAGGACGCAAAATGTCAGGAGAAACTGAAGGAGGTTGAAGACGCCTTGTATCATGCCATTGACCAGACTATGGACGAAAAAGAAGAATAGATGTTAAGAGAAAATAATAGCGCATAGGGAGGTTGTTCCTTATGCGCTATTATTTTTAGATGATTTGTATGTGGTGCGCTTTAAGATCAATGAGCATCATAACTTTTGTTGCTTTACATGCATTATATAAG
>CAMWWW010000314.1 GCA_947178015.1 uncultured Clostridia bacterium | reverse complement strand
GTACAAAAACGCATCTGCGGACGCCTGATCGCACACGCTGTAATCCAGATATGCATCAATCGGCTGGTACAGCTCGTCAACTGCGTCAATGGGAAATCTCTTTGCTCCCTCTGTGTATACCAGATCGAATAAGTCTCCTGTCGCCATCGCTTCCTGAATGGCTGCGGCTCCCTTGTTCCAGCCGGTTACTTTTACCGTCACTTTTCCGCCGTATTTTGATTCAAATTCATTGATGGCGGACTGTACTACCTCATCTGGGTCCCAATAAAGCGCTATGGATACGTTTGGATTCTCAAGCTTATCTACGCTTAAGTAGTGAAAACCTTGCGTGTTGTTATCTGCCTCTGTGCTGTTTGCGGCAGTTGTCTCAGAACCCTGTGTGCCTTGTGTAACTTCCGGCGCTTTTGTCGCGGCGGTTGTGTTCGACGGCTGGTTATTGGAATTGTTGCAGCCGGCAAGAAGTGTGGTACACATTGCAGTCGCCAATAATGTGCTGATTAGTTTCTTACTTTTCATAGTAATCCTCCTTCAATTAATGAAAATGTATTTATCATATCCTAATTGGATATAATCAAACCTGATAAGCGTGCTTTTCGTTTATCCCTTGATACCAGTAGATTCCACGCCTTCTACAAAGAACCTCTGTGTAAAGATATATAATACTAGAGGTGGTATTAAAAACAACAGTACGGCACCGTAGGCGATTCCTTGCGCCGCCTGCAGATTTCGCCCTGTCTGTGTGTACAGACCAGTCGCCACAATAGAAGAAATTAAGGATTCATTCTTGTAGGCGTCCGCCAGCGACTGCACTGCCACTGCAAGCGGTTTGTTCCCCGTGGAGAAAAAAGAATTGGACATCATCGTCTCATTCCAATGCCATACGATGGAAAACAAAAATACAGTCAGCGCAGAGGATTTTGCGTTGGGCAGCATTACTCTTACAAAGGTCTTCCATGGCCCGCAGCCGTCAATCTTTGCCGCCTCCTCCAACTCCTTTGGCATATTTCTGAAAAATTGCCGATAGATGTAGATAAATAAGCCGGAGCGCAAGCCAACGCCGAACAATGAGGGCAGGTAAAAAGTCGTCTGGCTATTGATTAAATTTACCGTGTAATCGATATAGGATTTCCCTGTCAAAAACCCTAACAGATGGCTAAAGCCAAAGAAATCAAAATAGCGATACTGCACCATCAATGGAATAAAGATCAACTGTGTCGGCACAACAATCGTCACGATCACCAGCCCAAACAGCAACCCGCGGAACGGAAAACGAAATCTTGCAAAGCCATAGCCCACAATGGAGCACATCACGACCTGAAGGGCGGCACAGACTAGACATAACCGCGTGGTCCTGCCAATGGTCGGCCAGAAATCAAGGCCTATCATAGCCGCCTTCATATTGGTTAATGTCAGTGATTTTGGAATCCAGATTACACTGGGGTCCGCATACTGCTCCACGGGCATAAATGCCTTGGATATAATCTGCAAAAGCGGGTACATAATAACAAAACCGATAATAAAGAACAATAAAAACCGAATCACTGCCCATACACGCTTCGCCGCTTTTACGGTTTTCTTTTTCGGAACATGAATTGCTTTCACCTTGGCATCCTCCTTTCCTAATCTTCATTGACATAAAATACATGCCTTGATATCCAGCTTCCCACAACAATCAGCACCACAAAGGCGATGGAGCACATCAGCCAGCCCATGGCGGAGCTGACGCCCATATCATTGTTGACATACCGTTCATACGTCCACTTAATCATGCCGTTGGACACATTGGTAAAGGAATCAATAATGGAGTAGATGACCACCACCAATGTCATGGGAGAAACTCTCACCCAAGTGATCTTCCAAAAACACTCCCATGCGGTGGCGCCCTCGATCTGCGCCGCCTCATATTCTGCCCGCGGGATACTTTGAAGCCCTGACAGATACAGGATAATCTGGATTCCTGACAGCCATACAATATCAAAGATTTTATTGGATATTTCCTCGAAGATCATGCGGATCTTGGGAGGAAAACCGATGGAATTCAACAATACCGCCAGACCGTCGCTGCTGAATACATAGCTGTTCTCCGTCTCCAGATCTGTATTCATGCCATTGTAGCGGAGAATCTGAATGACAACGCCGCTGGCTATTATCACCGGGAGAAAAAACAGGGCTCTGGCAAACGCTCTCCCCTTAAACTTCTGGTTCAGCAGGATCGCGATAAATAGGCTGAAGATACATACAAGCGATGCTTCATACCAAAAACTCGACACTCCCGATGAAAAGGTGCCCGAAAAGAAGTATGCATTATCACGGAAGGGGCTGATAAAATTTTCAAGTCCCACAAACGTGGTCGTCACGCCCTTCGGCGTAAAGGCAACCTTGCTGAACGCATATTGGATCGAGACGATCAGCGGCCTTAAAAACAGGGCAAGAAAACCGATAATCCACGGAAGAATGAACAGATACCCATAAAGTGCTTCCTTTTGTTTCAGCTTATTGCTTTTTTTCTTTTTTTCACTGGTATGCTTCTGCTTTTTGCTCATTCCTTTTCTCCCCCTTTCTTATTTTGATTCTGAATTTCCTGATAGACAAAATCCTTTGGCGAAATCACAACGCCGTCAACCGTCACCTCTTTATCCCGATAATTCACATACACAACATATCCGTTGGAGAATTCTGTGCGATAGACGTCCTCCATCCATTTTTTGTGTCCTGTAATCTTTGCGCCGGCAACCAGCTTTAAGAATTCCTCTGTTCTTTCGTAATAGGAGGCAAGCGTCTCCACCCACGTCTCATAATTTCCACTAAAAATATTGTTGTACTTAGTATCGATCAAGGTCTCATTTCCCGCGTACATCAAACAGGCGGACAGGCTGCTGCCCGTCTCCACTGCCTTTAATACCAGATTTTCAGGCACGCCGCTTAAATTAATCGGCTCTGTGGCTGTCACTTATACACAACACCGAGCCCACGACACACAT
>CAMWWW010000313.1 GCA_947178015.1 uncultured Clostridia bacterium | reverse complement strand
CAGTATTTACTTTAAAATATATCTCACGCGTCTTTCTTCCCACGAGTCTTCCAAGCTTTTTTCTGGCAAACTCCACCGTATCACACGCCATGCTATTCCAATTTAAATTGTCATCCCCCGTAATGCCAAATAACTTAATCAGCGATCGATAATCTGCTTCCTTATTGACAAGCACCTGCTCAAATTGATCCTTTGTAATTCCTGATAACGGTTTGCCATCATCCGCACAGCTATTAAAAAACAATATCAGTTTTCTGGCCGTAGAGCGCGGATACTCATTCTCCCTTATGTAATCCCAAATTAATTCCGCCTCGCTAAATTTAGGCTCCGGCACTACCACAGCATTAAGCACGATATAAGTTACATGATTCCCCTCATCAAATCTAAATACCTCATCCATCCTGTACTTCTCCTTCTTACCGCTTCCCCTTTCGTACTCCTCTGCTCCTCCACAAAGACGATAATTTTTCCAACCTACCCAACCTTTTTTTCTTCTGCCTCGCCCTTCGAAGCTGCCTCAGCCTCTTATAGACCGTATCATCATAATCCTTTCTCATCTGATAAAGCATAATCTCTGTCAGATTTTTCATGAGATCCTCCGGCATAATATCCCGATTTATGCGCCTACAGCGCTCGCCGTTACATTGCAGATTGTTCCGCGCATTCGCCCCGCCCTTTGCCAATGGAATAATATGATCCATCGTGAAGGAATCATACGGCATAAATTTTCCACACACGGCACATCTTCCCTTACATTTATTATATAATATGGTTCTCTCTGCCGCAGAGAACTGCTTTCTCTTCACCTTTACTCCTTCCGATTCTGCTAGACAAACTATCTGAAATCCGGCAAGCTTTTTTGTTGCTCTGCTAAGCTGCTGATCTGCTTCCTCATAGCTCTCAAACACCGTCGCCTCCTTGGAGCTTTGTGTTTTACAGATTGCATGTTTGCTATTAATAAGGCAATAATTGTTGCCCTTCTGTAAAATATATGACATATCCATCCTCCCGTGCCGGACTTTTTCTGTGGTATTGCGCGGATACTACTAATTTATTATAACATGCCAAGAAGAAATTTTCAATGTATCCAGCATAATACAAACACGCACAAAGATACCATATAAAAAACATTCGTCAAAAATACGCTCTATATATACCGATCTTTTCTTCAGATAAAATACATTTTATACAAAACATATTTCTATCATCATTTTCCCCAATTCCGATAAATAATCCTCAAATTTCTAGACTATATTTTTGTTCTGTGCTATACTCTTTCTATACAATAGGAGGAGAACTAAAATGATAGACGGCAAATTGAGAAATATGACATCCATATATATTACAAAGGCAGACAAAATGTTATTGTTATATAGACAGGGAAGTCGCGTCGTAAATAATGTCTGGGTTGGCTCTGCCGGAGGCCATTTTGAAAGCTTTGAACTCAATGACGCAAAAGCCTGCGCACTTAGAGAATTAAAAGAAGAATTAGGATTGGAGATCCACGACATTAAAAATTTATCTTTACAATACATTACCTTTCGAAGAACAAAAGGAGAAATCAGACAAAATTATTATTTTTTTGCACAGCTCAATGATATGGTAGAAGAAAATCTCGTATCCAACGAAGGAACGTGCAGATGGTTTTCCTATTCAGAATTAGCCAATATAGAAATGCCATATACTGCGAAATTTGTAATAGAGCATTATTTAAAAGTCGGCCAAAGAACCGACGAGATTTATGCAGGCGTTGCGGACGGCAAAACGATATCCTTTACAAAAATGCCAGAATTCTAATACCAGCCTTAGAATTTTAGAATTGATAAAAAATGGAGGAAGAATCTTTTTAAAAAGATTCTTCCTCCATTTTTGTTTGCTTTAAGGTGTTTCAGAAAGCAACGCCAGAAATTCTTCCTCTGTCAGCACCGGAATTCCAAGCTCTTGTGCTTTGGCCAGTTTGCTCCCTGCTGCCTCTCCCGCAAGTACATAACTGGTTTTCTTTGAGACACTTCCCGATACCTTTCCGCCATTTTTCTCAATGAGCTCCTGCGCTTCACTCCTTCCCATAGTGGGTAGTGTTCCGGTTACTACAAAGGTCAACCCGGCAAATTTCTCTCCGTGATCGTCCTCCCCGGCTTCCATGCGCACGCCTGCCTCCTTAAGTTTCTTTAAAATCTCCTGATTCTTTTCTTCCCGAAAATAGTGATACAATCCTTCGGACGTCACTTCTCCTATATCTGGTACCGCGACAAGCTCCTCCAAGGTCGCGCCTGCAAGTGCGTCAATACTTTTAAAATATCGCATCAGATCCTTTGCCGCTGCTTTTCCGATGTTTCGTATTCCAAGACCGGTGAGAAGGCGATATGGTTCATTGTTCTTTGATGTCTCTATCATATCAAGAAGCTTTGTCGTATTTTTCTCCTTGCCAATAATTCCTTTTTCTATCAAGGCTTCCTTGTGATCCTTTAGGGTATAAATATCCGCTATTGTATGAAGGTATCCCTCGTCAATCAGCGCTTCCACATAAGCCGCTCCAAAGCCTTTAATGTCCATGGCATCTCTGCCGACAAAATTAATAATATGATTGAGTAGCTGTGCCGGACAGTTGCTGCCGCTGCATCGTATATCGGCCGTATTCTCCTCCCTTACCGCAGGAGCTCCACAGACCGGACAAACCGGAGAAATCTGATAGCGAACCGCATCCTCCGGGCGATTTTCCTTTTTGACTGAGCGAATCTTTGGAATAATCTCGCCGGATTTATATACTACAATGGTATCTCCAATGCGAATGTCAAGCTCGTCAATAAAATCCTGATTATGCAGCGTGGCGCGCTCTACCTTTGTGCCGCACAACTGAACCGGCTCAAAAATCGCAGTAGGGGTGATCCGCCCAGTTCTCCCAACAGAAAGCTCAATATCCAGAAGTTTTGTTTCCTTCTCTTCCGGCGGATATTTATATGCGACCGCCCATTTTGGCACCTT
>CAMWWW010000312.1 GCA_947178015.1 uncultured Clostridia bacterium | reverse complement strand
CTGCTATTTTCCTCAAGGAACCTATTGAAAAACGTCGGCACTTAGCGAGGTAGTTTACGAGCTTAGTGTCCGCTACGTTTTTCACTAAGCGAGAGCGGGGTGACGGAGGAAATAGCAGAACTGGCTATGCGGACCTTTCTCGAAAATGATTATGTAAGTAACTCTTACAAAAACTTATAGTTTCTTCAAATAGTTTTATACTTGTATTATAAACCCTCATAGTCAAATATGGGAATAAAACTTTCTTTTGCTGTTTCTCCTTCTTGGATATAGCCTTGTATAATGCCGAGAGAAATGGCATAGTCAATAACTTCCTCGTATTCTTTCTTTGTCACAGTCCGCTCAAGCTCTGGCATATTGGGGAATTTCCCCATCGGTGTGTACTGGTTCATAATGCTGATATAGATTTGATCGCCAAAATTTTGATATAGATAGCGAATGACTCGCTTAGAATCTATCACCGCCCCCGGAATCACCAGATGTCGCACAAGAACCCCTCGTTTCATTATCCCCCGCTCGTCAAATTCTGGCACGGGAAGCTGATGCACCATTTCTTTTATCGCCTCCTTCGCATATCGAAAATAATCTTTGGCATGGGAGTAGCGTTTGGATAATTCGGGAGAAACATATTTCATGTCTGGCAGATAGATATCCACCAACCCCTTTAATTCTCTTATCGTCTCGGTTCGTTCATAGCCGCCTGTGTTATATAGGATAGGAAGTACCAGCCCTTTTTGTTTGGCTGTTAAAATGGCTGCTTTTATTTGAGGAATATAATGCGTCGGCGTCACAAGATTGATGTTGTTCGCACCTTTCTTTTGCAGCTCCAAATAAATGTCCGACAGCCTCTGTATTGTGATCTCCTTCGCTGTTTCTCCTTGTGCAATGCTTCTGTTTTGACAAAATATACAGCCCATATTGCAGCCGGAAAAAAATATTGTGCCGCTGCCCTCCTCCCCAGAGATACAAGGCTCCTCCCACATATGAAGTGCCGCTCTCGCCGCCATAAGTTTATCTGTCATGCCGCAAAAGCCCTTTTCTCCCTTTGTCCTGTCAACTTTGCACATTCTGGGACAAAGAACACATTCCTTTAATTGAGCTTTGTCATAATCCATCTTTTTCCTTCCTCTACTCGTGCGCCGACTTTAACGTTTTATTTTCTCTGCACGAGCCTGTACATAAAATTGCTGGCTGCCATATAGCAGTCAGCAATTTATGAAAATCTATTATGATCTTAGTTTACCTCAACGGTCCAGCCCAGTGTATCCTCCAGCTTTCCAAGCTGTATTCCCGTCACTGTATCGTACAATTTTTGACTGTATTCGCCGATGCCTCCGTCGCGGACAGGCATAATGTGCTCATCCCACTTTAATTCGCCTACTGGGGAGATCACCGCCGCTGTTCCGGTGCCAAATACTTCTTCCAGCGTTCCCGCTTTATATGCCTCATATATCTCATCGATGGATATTTTTCTCTCCTCCACTGGAAGTCCCCACAGCTTACAGAGCTGAATTACCGAGTCTCTCGTGACACCAGACAAGATACTTCCATTTAGCTTTGGTGTGATAACCGTGCCGCCAATTTTGAAGAATATATTCATGGCACCAACTTCCTCGATGTATTTTCTTTCCACGCCGTCAAGCCACAGTACTTGGGAATATCCGCCCTCATGTGCTTTGTCTTGTGCTTTCATGCTCGCCACATAATTTGCGCCTGTTTTTGCCTCGCCTAGTCCTCCTCTGACAGCTCTCACATATTCATCTTCAATCCAGATCTTTACTGGATTAAGCCCTTCTGGGTAATAGGCACCTACCGGGGATAGAATAATCATAAATTTATAAGTATGGGATGGTCGCACTCCAAGGAAAGGATCGGTAGCGATAATAAATGGTCTGATATATAAAGAGGTGCCTTCTCTCTCAGGAATCCACGCTTCATCCATCTTTACCACCGCTTTGATCGCCTGAAGGAAATCCTCTTCTGGAATCTTTGGAATACAGATTCTTTCATTTGTCCTGTTGGCACGCTCTATATTCTTATTTGGGCGGAACAGCAAGGTCCTGCCGTCTGCGGTTTTATATGCCTTCAGTCCTTCAAACATCTCCTGTCCGTAATGAAATACCATGCAGGCAGGTTCCAAGGAGAGCGGCTGATAAGGGATAATTCTTGGATCAATCCAGCCTTTTCCTTCTTCATAATCCATCACAAACATATGATCGGTAAAAATAGTTCCAAATACCAACGGATTTTCTGGACCCGGAATTGGCTTTGGATTCTGCGTTTTCTCAATTCTAATATTCAACATTTTCCATACTTCCTTCCCTTTACTAATTTCATGTACAGCTTGTTTCTTTGCACTATTATCTTCCAATCCCTATCGATTGTCAAGACTTTTTGCGCTCAAATCTCAGAAAGGAATATTCCAAACTAAAATATGTCTGCTCCTCGCTGTCACCGGTAAGCTCCCACTCCGGCATCTGATCCAGCCTTGGAAAATATGCATCCGCTTCATACGCATACTCTATTTTTGTAATATGTGCCACATCGCAGTATGGAAGAAATTGCTGATAGACGCTTTCTCCCCCTGCTATATAAATGTCCTCGCTCTGATAGACGGCAAGAAGTGCGAGCGCTTCTTCCACATTGTGGGCTATTTGTGCACCCTTTATTTGAAAATTTAAGTCCCTTGATAAAATAATGTTTCGCCTTGACGGAAGAGGCAGGCCATTTGGAAAAGTTTCCAGCGTTCTCCTTCCCACCACAATCGTTTTCCCCTTCGTAATTTGATAGAACCATTGCTGATCCGCTGGGATCCGAACCAAAAGCCTATTCTGAAACCCTATTCCCCAATTTTTATCTACCGCCGCAATCAAATTCATAAGAACCATTCCTCACTTTTTTCATTCTCACTGCAACAACCATACAAAACCCCACGCCCGAACGCAAGTCTGTCATCCACCCAAATATTCCCCGTTTCTTGCCATTT
>CAMWWW010000311.1 GCA_947178015.1 uncultured Clostridia bacterium | reverse complement strand
CATAATTGTTTTAGGAAAGCAGCGCAGAAATGGGGATTAAGATGAATCAGACATTGGAGACGATTTTAACACGCAGAAGTATTCGAAGCTTTCTAAATAAGCCTATCCCTGAGGAGGACATCAAGCAGATTGCAGATGCGGCGATTCATGCTCCAAGCGGCATGGGAAGGGAGACATGGCAGTTTACGGTGGTACAGAGCAGGGAGAAGATTCAAAGGCTTGCCAAGGTGATTGAGAAGGAGACAGGCAGAGGGAATTATAATATGTATCAACCAGAAGTATTGATTATCCCTTCTAATTTAAGGGAGAGTCCCTTTGGCAAGGAGGATAATGCCTGCGCGATGGAAAATATTTTTTTGGCGGCACACTCTCTTGGCATAGGTTCTGTGTGGATCAATCAGTTAAATGGAATTTCGGATCGCCCTGCTGTCCGTGAGCTTTTAACGGAGTTGTCCATTCCCGCCGATCATGTTGTTTATGGCATGGTGGCGCTTGGCTATCCCGACGGGACAGAGATTGCTCCCAAGGTGCGCAAGGGTGCGGTTGTTTATGTAAAATAGGAAAATAGTATTGATTTTAAACATGCGCTGTATTATAATCGAACGTGAACATGAACATAAATCATAAGAAAAAGGAGACTGGTGGCCAGAGATGGAAAAATTGGAATTACTCTATGAAGGAAAGGCAAAGAAGGTATATACAACAGCGGACCCAGATGTGCTGATCGTGGATTACAAGGATGATGCGACCGCCTTTAATGGGCAGAAGAAGGGCACGATTGTAGGCAAGGGTGCCATCAACAACCGCATGACAAACCATATCTTTAAGCTTTTGGAGAAGGAAGGAGTTCCAACGCACTTAATTGAGGAATTGAGTGACAGAGAAACTGCGGTGAAGAAGGTTGAGATTGTCCCGTTAGAGGTGATCGTGAGGAATGTGGCAGCGGGCAGCTTCTCAAAGAAGCTTGGCATTGAGGAAGGAAAGAAGCTTCTGGCGCCAACTTTGGAATTTAGCTACAAGGACGACGCGCTTGGAGATCCGATGATCAACGATTATTATGCGATTGCGATCGGGGCGGCGACGCGGGAAGAGATTGACAAGATTACAGAATATGTATTTAAGGTAAATAAAGTAATGCAGGATTATTTTGCAGGACTTGGAATCGAATTAATTGATTTTAAGGTAGAATTTGGAAGATTTAAGGGGGATATTATTCTGGCAGATGAGATTTCCCCGGATACTTGCAGGCTCTGGGATATGAAGACGAGAGAGAAGCTTGACAAGGACCGTTTTAGAAGGGATCTTGGCAATGTGGAGGATGCATACGAGGAAGTATTTAAGAGACTTGGAATTCAGTAAGTTCGAATGTGGGGACAGGCGCGCCTGCCCCCTGTTTTGGCTTCATCAGGGAAGGATTAGGGAAATATGGAAAATAATAATCGTATGGAGATGGCGGATGAGCTGCATGAGGAGTGCGGGGTCTTTGGAATCTATGATTTTGACAAGCATGATGTGGCGTCTACTATCTATTATGGATTGTTTGCTTTGCAGCACAGAGGGCAGGAGAGCTGCGGTATTGCCGTGAGTGATACAGAGGGACCGAAGGGGAAGGTAAGCTCCGTTAAGGGGATGGGGCTTGTAAATGAGGTATTTACGCCGGATGGACTTGAAAAACTTCACGGGGATATCGGCGTGGGACATGTCCGTTATTCCACGGCAGGAAGCAGTACAAGAGAAAATGCACAGCCTTTGGTATTAAATTATATTAAGGGCACGCTGGCGCTGGCACATAATGGAAATCTTATCAATGCGCCGGAGCTTCGCAGAGAGTTGGAGTACAATGGAGCGATCTTCCAGACTACAATTGATTCGGAGGTGATTGCCTACCATATCGCGAGGGAGCGCGTTAAGATGCCGACGGTAGAAGGGGCTGTGGCGGCGGCGATGAGAAAGATCAAGGGAGCGTACTCCCTGATTGTTATGAGTCCCAGAAAGCTGATTGGGGCGAGAGATCCGTTTGGATTTAAGCCTCTCTGCATTGGCAGAAGGGACAATGCTTATATTCTTGCGTCAGAAACTTGCGCTCTGGACACCGTGGGGGCAGAATTTGTCAGGGATGTGCTTCCGGGCGAGATTGTGACAATCACAAAGAATGGAATAGCGAGCGATACCTCCATGTGTCTTCCAAAAGAGCAGGAGGCAAGGTGTATTTTTGAGTATATCTACTTTGCCAGACCAGACAGTGTTTTTGATAAAGTGAGCGTTTATCATTCCAGAATTCAGGCTGGAAAATTTCTCGCCATCGACAGTCCGGTAGATGCCGATCTGGTGGTGGGTGTGCCAGAGTCCGGGAATATCGCGGCGCTCGGCTATTCCATGCAGTCTGGCATACCTTATGGCACGGCGTTTGTCAAAAACAGCTATGTGGGAAGAACTTTTATCAAACCAAAGCAGAATAGCAGGGAATCCAGCGTTCAGGTAAAGCTGAATGTCCTGAAAGAAGCAGTGGAAGGGAAGCGAATTATTATGATCGACGATTCCATTGTGAGAGGAACGACAAGCGCCAGAATTGTCCGTATGTTAAAGGAAGCAGGGGCGAAGGAGGTTCATGTGAGAAGCAGTGCGCCGCCGTTTTTGCACCCGTGCTATTTTGGCATTGATATTCCGTCAGAGGAGCAGCTTATCGCGCATGGGAGAACGGTGGAGGAGATCTGTCAGATTATTAGGGCGGACACGCTGGCATATTTAAAGGTAGAACGTCTTGCCAAGATGGCAGAAGGGCTTTCTATCTGTAAAGGCTGTTTTACAGGAGTTTATCCGCTCGATCCACCCAAGGAGGATATCCGCGGTGAGCATGATAAGTAACCTTATCAGAAAAACCCCTAATTTTTGATTACAGAAACATAAACGGCAGGTGGTAATTTGCTGTATGATACAACATTGAGATCATCCTATCGCTTTGACAAATTGCATGCGGGCGGCCGGAATCAACAGT
>CAMWWW010000310.1 GCA_947178015.1 uncultured Clostridia bacterium | reverse complement strand
CTCTCTATCAGAAGTTGGAGGATTTGGCAGAGGGCAAAACCGTGATATTGGTGACACATCGTCTCGGAGCGGTACGATCAGCCAATCAGATTATTTTGCTGGAACATGGCAGAATTGCGGAATCAGGGAGCTTTGATGAGCTGATGAAGAAAAATGGTCATTTTTCGTATATATGGAAAGAGCAGATGAAATGGTATCAGTAGATAATGAAAAAATAGGGTGTTGTCAATATCCATATTTTGTTATATAATCATCAATGATTCTATAATAGTATGAGATAAGACAAGAGAGGGTATCCATGGAAAAAGAGGTAAAGGTGACGGTCGCAGTGACGGCAAAGGATTTGTTCTGGTTTATGCTTCAGCATACTTATCGTTCAGTGGGTGGTGTGCTGAGCCTTTTATTTTCTCTTGCAGCCTTTGGGATGTTGCTCTATTGTTTTGATAGTGTGGACTTCCCCTATCAGGTGGTTTTGATTATCTCTTCTTTGCTGTTTACGGTGATTAATCCATTTCTACTCTTTTTGCGTTCTGTAAAACAAGCAAAGAAAAATGCAGGTTTTTCTGTTCCAATCGAATATGTTTTTACCAAAAAGGGCTTTACCATGAAGCAGGGGGAACAGAAGGCAGATGCACTTTGGAGTGATCTGTGGAAGGTGCGCGACGGAAAAAGATATCTCTATCTGTATGGAAACAGTATCCGCGCAAATATTATCCCCAAAAGTCAATTAAATGGACAAGCACAGATGGTATCAGAGATGATAAAGGAGTCGCGGAAAAAGCTATGACAGCTACAGAAAGAAAATGGGAGACAGAGTGGAAAACCTATAGTCCAGAGGAGACCTTTCAGATAGGAAAAAGGCTTGGCGAAAAGGCGGAGAAGGGACAGATTTTTTGCCTGAGCGGCGATCTTGGAGTTGGAAAAACAGTGTTTACACAGGGATTTGCAGCAGGGCTTGGCATTACAGAGCCAGTAAACAGCCCAACCTTCACGATTCTTCAGGAATATGGAGAAGGCAGGCTGCCGTTTTATCACTTTGATGTGTACCGCATTGGAGAGGAAGAAGAGATGGCGGAGATTGGGTATGAGGACTGTTTTTTTGGCGATGGCGTCTGCATCGTTGAGTGGGCGGAGCTGATCCGCAGCCTAATCCCAGATAGTGCTGTCTGGATTTGTATAGAAAAGGAGCTGGCGGAAGGATTTGACTGCCGCAGGATAACAGTGAAAGGAAATAAAATATGAAGATTTTGGCGCTGGATTCTTCCTCCCTAGTTGCGTCTGTGGCGGTGGTTGAGGATGAGCTGCTGATAGCAGAATATACGGTCAATTATAAAAAAACACATTCCCAGACGCTTCTTCCCATGATAGATGCGATTGTAAAGATGACGGAGCTTGATCTGGAAACGGTTGACGCGATCGCCATCACAAAGGGACCCGGCTCTTTTACTGGTCTGCGCATTGGCTCGGCGACAGCGAAGGGGCTGGGGCTTGCGCTTGGAAAGCCTGTTGTTGCAGTGGAGACGATGGCGGCTATGGCGTATAATCTATGGGGGAGCCGTTCCTTGCTTGTTCCCATTATGGATGCAAGGAGAAATCAGGTCTATACGGGAGTATACCAGTTTCAGGGAAAAGAGCTTATCACGCACAGGGAACAGTGTGCGATGGGGATAGAAGAGCTGCTGTGTTATCTAAAGGAACATTTTGAAGAGAAGGAAATTATTTTTTTGGGCGATGGAGTGCCGGTGTTTAGGGAGCAAATAGCAGAGCAGCTTGTTCTGCCTTATGTATTTGCCCCAGCACAT
The DNA here is from genome assembly GCA_947178015.1 of uncultured Clostridia bacterium. Classification (GTDB taxonomy): domain Bacteria; phylum Bacillota; class Clostridia; order Lachnospirales; family Lachnospiraceae; genus RGIG8607. The sequence goes on along the minus strand of CAMWWW010000310.1, from coordinate 1,196 downwards.
ATGAATAGGCAGCGGGCGGGTTCTGTCGGTGTGCTGGCGGAGCGGTATTATAAGCAGGGGAACGTGGAGAGCGCAGCGGAGCACAAGCCGGATTATCTGCGGCTTTCACAGGCAGAGCGAGAGAGAAAGGAAAGACAGGAAGTCTTTTCTGATTAGAACAGGATGGAGAGCGATGATGGTTCGTTTGATGAAGGAGGAGGACATTCCTCAGATAGAAGAGATTGAACAGAAAACATTTTCACAGCCCTGGTCAGCGCAGGGCTTTCTTGCTGCGCTGCACAATGAAAATACAGTGTATATCACGGCAGAAGAAAATGGTGAAATTCTTGGCTATTTAGGTCTGTGGAAATCCTTGGAAGAAGCCGATATTACTAATGTGGCAGTAAAGGAATCGGCGAGAAGAAGGGGTGTGGCGGACCTTCTTATGCGGGAAGCAGGAAAACTTGCCCGCGAGTGTGGGATCACGGCTCTGACGCTTGAGGTCCGCGCCAGCAATACGGCTGCGGTTCGCCTATATGAAAAGCATGGGTTTCGTTCTGTCGGCATCCGTCCGAATTTCTATGAGAAGCCAAGAGAGGATGCCATTATTATGTGGGCAGGAAGGTAGGCAGGTATCTATAAATTACCATTGTAAATGGGTGTGTGCCTTCTGTATAATAAAATAGTAACAGTTCAGGCTGGTGCCATTTTTGGATTGGATAAATGGCGCGGGCGGAATTGTTATTGGAATTGCCTGCATATGATCTGTTGCGGAGGATGGAACAGGGGTATCGCAGAGGCCATGCTTATGGAGGGAACCATGCGGAAATATCAAAGGGGCAGGGATAAGAAGCTGACAGAAATTGTCTGTAATTGCTGTGGCCGCAAGCTTGCGCTCTCAGATGGGATTTTAACTGAGGCTGTGTGCAGGATTGAGGTTGAGTGGGGATATTTCTCTAAGAAGGATGGAGAGATTCATTATCTGGATATATGTGAGGAATGTTACGACAAGCTGATACAGAATTTCGCAGTACCTCCGAAAATAGAGTCAAAAGTGGAAATTTTTTAGGAAATAATTGCCTAAAGTTTTGATTATGTGCTAAAATAATGGTAAGAAGGATTGCTGCAAAAGGTTATAGAACCGGGATGAGGGCGCCTGAAAGCAACTGCTAAGGAGAACAGAATGTTAGATGTATGTTTACTGGGAACAGGCGGAA
>CAMWWW010000309.1 GCA_947178015.1 uncultured Clostridia bacterium | reverse complement strand
CTACAAATGTCTCAATCACATGTCGGATATCATAGGCTCTCCGCTTATTATCAGAGACAATCTCCTCAAGTCGATCGGATTCGTCTTTAGGCTGCCCGGTTACGTTGGGAGGCAGGGCATCACAGTTTTCAGGAAGATAGGAGAGCAGTCGTTTGACGCCCTCCAAGCACTGGATATCCGTTTCATAGGAAAAATGAACGACACCACTTTTTTGCATGTGCACATCGGCGCCGCCAAGCTCGTCCGCCGAGATTTGTTCTCCTGTGACCGCCGAGACGACAGCAGGGCCCGTGATAAACATATTGGCAGTATTCTGAGACATAAAGATAAAGTCTGTGATGGCGGGAGAATAACATGCGCCGCCGGCACAGGGACCTAAAATCACAGATATCTGCGGAATCACCCCTGAGGCTTTGGTATTGCGGAAAAAGATATTTCCGTAACCATCCAAAGAAGCGATTCCCTCTTCAATTCGCGCGCCGCCGCTGTCGTTGATGGAGATATAGGGAATCTTTAGGCGAAGCGCCATATCCATGATATGACAGATTTTTTTTGCGTGGGCTTCTCCTAAGGTACCGCCAATTACCGTAAAATCTTGCGCAGAAGCACATACGGGCATACCGTTTACTGTGCCGTATCCAGTGACAACGCCGTCGCCCGGATAATTTCGGTTATCTGTGCGAAGCAGGTGGGATTGTGTTTCTGCCAGACTGTTAAGCTCCACAAAGCTTCCTTCATCAAAGAGAAATGCAAGCCTTTCGCGGGCGGTCTGCTTTCCCTTTTTGTGTTGACTGTCAATCCGTCGTTGTCCACCTCCCTCAATAGATGCCGTTTTTCGTCTTTCAAATTCTTCTCTATATTTTAAATTCCACATAGAGCGGTCTGTTCCTTTCCGTTATATTCAGGATTATTTTAACTTAAATCTGCCGATATACTCATTGAGTGAGATGGTTTGTGCAGACAGCTCTTCGCTGGTCGCTGAGGATTCTTCCGCCGTAGCTGCATTGCTCTGTACCACCTCGGATATCTGGGTGATTCCTTTTTCTGCTTCCTTCATGGCTTCGGCCTGCGTCTCTGCCATAACGCTCAGATTTTTGGAGGTCTCAGCAATGCATTTGATGCCTTCTACTACATTGAGAATGGAAGTGGATGCCAACTGCGCTGCTTGACTGCCTTCTGAAATCTCCATCATGGACCCCTCGATTAATTTTCTTGTGCTGACAGCGGCTTTTGCGCTCTGATCCGCCAAATCTCGGATCTGATCGGCCACCACCGCGAAGCCCCGTCCGGCATCTCCAGCCCTTGCCGCTTCTATGGATGCATTTAAGGACAACAGGTTTGTCTGGGAGGCGATGGACTCTATTTCTGAAATAATGTTGCCTATTTTATTCGAGGTTTGGCTGATGCGTTCCATGGCAAGCAGCATGGTATCCATTTGCTCACGGCTCTTCTCCGCGTCATCCGCATAGCGGCGGGCTTGCTGATAAGAGTCATCGGCGCTTTCGGAGCTTTGCATTACGGTTTCGGTAATGTTCATAATCGTGGCCTGAAGCTCCTGCACTGCGCCAGCCTGCTCGGTGGACCCTTCCGCCAGAGCCTGCGCCGCCTCGGCAATATTGCCGGAGCCCGCTGCCACCTGTTCAGAGGCTTCCTCTATAGCTGCCAGCGTTGCCGTCATCTGCACCTTCATATTTCGCATTGCTTCAAGCAGCCGGAAAAAATCACCGGTATATTTTTCTTCCACCTGAGTTCGAATAACATAATTTCCATTTGCCATCTGGCCCAATAATTCTCCGATGTCATTGATAAGGATATTTAGATTATCTGCCATCTTCGCAGCCTGCTTTATAATATCGGACACTTCATCGTCTGAATCTGTCTCTGGAAAAGCAGAGGATAGATCACCTGCTGCGAATGTGCTAAATCGTTTTCCGAGATCTTCAAGCGGCAGGGCGATTCCCCGTGCAATGCTCTTGCCCATATAGGAAGCGATAAAAAGGGAAATCGTAAGTACTACGGCAATCAGCACTGCCAATACTATGCTTGTTATATTTAACATAGAAGAGAGCTTATCACCCTCTGATACCTTGACTTCCAACAATTCTTCTAATTGCATATAAATACTATCGTATGCAGGTGCCAAGTCATCGATCGCCATATCCTGCGCTTGTCTGCACAGCTCCTGATCCACCGTGGCGCCAGTTTCCATAATAAGGCGGTCAATCTCCCAATAGGACACAAGCTCATTCTCGATCTGGTCATAGGTAGTTCTGCCGTCCTTAGATACAATGCTTTTCTCTATCTGCTTAAAGGCGTTCTCAAACAGAGCTTTATGCTCTTCATGTTGTTGCTTTACGATGTCAATCGCATCTTGATCTTCGTATCCTATGGTTGCGCGCAATGCGCTTCTTGTATCTGCAAATTCAAACATAGCTTTGCCGATATCTCCCTGAGCAAAGCCATAGTTCTCTAATGCAGCAGTATACTGTACCATTAATACGATCATTGTGATAATGCCTATGATTGCTGCAAATGCTGTGATTGCCGACACCATAAGAAAAGATTTTGTAAGTCTTTTCTCAATTCGTTCATTTTTAAACATAAGGTTTCTCCTTTGCCATTTGAATGGTCTTTTAGATTATTGAGCATGTTATCACTGACTAAGATGATTTTACCATACTTTTCTGTTGATTTTCAAGCATTATCCAAACCTTTTTGAAATGGAGGTTGAAAAATAATTTTTTCTATATTATAATAAGGGCTACGATAATCTACGGTTTCCCATCCATAAGTGAGAGAAGGGCGCTGTAAAGAGCTTAGAAAGGAAGAAAAATGAAAGAGATACCCTACAAGATTTATTTGGAGGAAAGTGAGCTGCCAAAGCAGTGGTATAATGTGCGCGCTGATATGAAAAACAAGCCTGCTCCACTGTTGAATCCAGCTACCAGAGAGCCGATTGGCTTTGAGGATCTGCGTCCAGTGTTCTGCGATGAGCTAATAA
>CAMWWW010000308.1 GCA_947178015.1 uncultured Clostridia bacterium | reverse complement strand
GCGGGGTGACGGAGGAAATAGCTGCGCTGGCTATGCGAACCTCTCTCGAAAATGAGTATACCAATAATTTATATAAAAACCTATAAAAGGCTTTTCTAATTAAGTCTTGTAAAACTATTTTAACTTGCCGTACTGCGCTACGCCATTTCAGCTATAGTATGAAGCAGCCTTCTGGAATCCTCCCAGCCAAGGCATGGGTCAGTGATGGACTTTCCATATACATGTTCGCCCACTGGCTGACAGCCTTCCTCAATATAGCTCTCCACCATCACACCCTTAACCAGCTTTTCAATATCTGCAGAATGTCTGCGGCTGTGCAGAACTTCCTTCACTATCCTTATCTGCTCCTTAAATTGCTTATTGGAGTTTGAATGGTTCGCATCCACAATCACAGCAGGATTCTGATAGTTCTTTAGCTGATACATCTCATATAGCCGAACCAGATCTTCATAGTGATAATTGGGCTGGCACTGCCCATGCTTATTGACTGCGCCGCGAAGCACAGTGTGAGCAAGCGGATTTCCGTCCGTGTGCACTTCCCATCCTCGATAAATAAAGGAATGTCCTGACTGTGCTGCCTGAACTGAGTTCAGCATAACAGAAAAATCACCGCTTGTTGGATTTTTCATGCCCGCCGGCACATCCATGCCGCTGACAGTAAGGCGGTGCTGCTGATTTTCCACTGACCTCGCCCCTATTGCCACATAAGATAAAATATCCATAAAGTACCGCCAATTTTCTGGATATAGCATCTCATCCGCAGCGGTAAGTCCTGTCTCTTTCATCGCGCGGATATGCATCTTACGGATCGCAATCAAACCTGCCAACAGATCTGGTTTCTTTTCTGGATCGGGTTGGTGGAGCATCCCTTTGTAGCCCTCCCCTGTCGTCCTTGGCTTATTTGTGTAGATTCTGGGTACAATAATAACCTTGTCCTTAATCTCCTCTTGCACCTTTGCCACCCGGCAGACATAGTCGCAGACAGCCTCCTCATTATCCGCCGAACATGGCCCGATAATGGCAAGCATCCTCTTGGATTCTCCCGTAATGATTTTTTTGATCTCTGCATCTCGTTCTTCTTTTATCTTCACAAGCTCCGGCGGAAGCGGAAACTCTGTTCTTATCTGTTCCGGCGCCGGTAAATGCTTCTCAAATACAAATCCCATTTTTAGCCTCCGTTTATTCTTTTCTGCTTGTCCCTCATCCTCGCGGATGAGCCTTTGCATAGACATCTCTAAGAGCCTTGCTTCTGTATATCTGCGTCGTCGAAATGTCCGAATGTCCCAGCATTTCCTGTACTGCGCGCAAATCTGCCCCATTTTCCAAAAGATGTGCAGCAAAGGAATGTCTGAGTGTATGCGGCGTGATCTCTTTCTCTATACCCGCCTTTATGCCATATTGCTTGATTAACTTCCAAAAACCCTGCCGGCTCATCGCTTTACCAGAACAATTTACAAAAAGCAGTTCGGAATCCTCGCCCTTTAGAAGCTGCTTTCTTGCCGACATCACATACTCCTCCAGCGCCGCCTGCGCTTTGCCTCCAAATGGAATAATCCGCTCTCTTCCATGTATGATGCAGCGGATATAGCTGTACGGAAAATTAATATCCGAAAGCCTGAGTCCGATAAGCTCTGACACTCGTATTCCAGTCGCATACAAAAGCTCCAGCATCGCTCTGTCACGAAGCTCCTTTGCACTTCCTCCTTTCGGCTGTTTCAGCAAAAGATCCATTTCCTCCACCGTTAATATATCAGGAAATTTCTTCTCTACCTTCGGCGCTTTCAGGTTCTCCGACGGGTCCTGTTCAATTATCCCGCGCTTCCACAGATAGGAATAAAATGCCTTGATTGATGCGATATTTCTTGAGATGGAAGAAGGCGCTCTTCCCTTTTTCTCCAGATAAAGCATGTACGAGTTTAAGCTTGTCGCATTTACTTTTGTCAGGGCATATCCTCCCTGCTCCCTCATATAACTTTCCAACTTCATCAGATCCCTCTGATAAGAGACCTCCGTGTTTGCCGAGGTGTGCTTTACCTCATGAATATACTGAATAAATTCATTGATTACTGTTTCCATACTATCTTGCCCCTGTCACCTATCGTCAACATACCTCTAATTATATAAAGTATTTTGACGAAATGCAAATGCTTTTTGTCTGACCTGCTATCCTCCTACAGCGCTTAGCAGCCGCTGCAAAAGTCCGGCATGTATATAACCTTCCAGAAAAACACCAACCAAAAATAGTAGTGCTGCTAAAAAAATTCTACTATATCTCTTTTTAAAACGTTCTGCCTGATTTAATACCTGCCACATTGCTGCATAGGCAGCGTAATGAGGAAAGAGAAAAAGAAGAAAATACCCTGCTCCTATCAATCCATACTGAAAAACAAAGGAAGAGGCACAAACGCCCGCACAGAAGCCATAATATACGGCATATAACATTCGTCCTGTCACGCAAAACTCTGTCAATTCCATAAAAAGCAAAAGCAGAAAGCGCTTTCCCCGTTTTCCTAATATATAGAGACAAAGGCTCAGCCCTGCCAAGGCTCCCGCCTCATATCTCCCCAGCAAAAGCCCTTTGTAGAGCAAAAGCTCCTCCATATAACTTTTTCCCCACATATTGAAAAAGAATGTTCCCGCAAGAAGCCCAATTAGAAAGGCTGCCGACATCCTCCCTTCTTTTGTAAATGGCATCCGATAATAACGATATTGTCGTAGCATAGGCTTCATATACATTCCTCCAGTGCTAAAACAATATATGCCTTATCAGGAAGAAACATGCCAAACCATATTATTTCTTATATTTTTCCTTATAGGCAAGGATTGCTGACACGGTCTTGGCATCCATAATGGTCCCATTTAGAATCATATTGGTAAGTTCCACCACAGAAAATGCTTCTACGTCTATAAATTCATCTTCGTCCAAATGCTGCTTAGAAGGAATTAAATTTTCAGCTAAAAAAATTGAAATCTTTTCATTACAAAATGCAAAGGTTGTATA
>CAMWWW010000307.1 GCA_947178015.1 uncultured Clostridia bacterium | reverse complement strand
TGTTAGGAAGATGTCAAGAAACAGGTAATATGAATAGTAAAAAATAATAAAATAGATTGGAGGATCAAGATGAAGGATTTGGTTTACAAGGAGCACACAGCATTGGATTATGCGAAGATGGCATGTGACACATTGATGAGGAAATTTGAGGCGCCGAAGCTTCCACCCGTGGGAAGGTTTCATTACCATCAGGGCGTTTTTCTATCTGGCATGCAGAAGACCTATGATATTTGTCAAGAAGAAAAATATTATCATTACATTAAGGAATGGGTGGATTCCATTATCTTAGAAGATGGAACTATCACAGAGTTTGATAAGGGACAGTTGGATGATTTGCAGCCGGGTGTTCTTCTCTATGAGCTTTACAAAAAGTCTGGAGAGGAGCGCTATAAAAAAGCGTTGTTTACAATCCTTCCTATTATCAAAGATTTTCCTAAGAATGAGGAGGGCGGTTTTTGGCATAAGGTGGAAAATCCAGAGCAGATGTGGCTGGATGGATTGTATATGGCGGGACCAATCAGCGCTGAATTTGCGGCAACTTTTGATCAACCAGAGTATTTTGATCTCTGTGCCTTCCAAGCACTTTTGATGGAGAAAAAGACAAAGGACTCTGAGACAGGCTTATGGTATCATGCATGGGACGCAAAGAAGGTTCAGCCATGGGCAAATAAAGAGACAGGGCGCGCGCCGGAATTCTGGGGACGTTCGATAGGATGGGTGCCGGTTGCCATCTTGGAGGAGCTTGATTTCTTCCCGAAGGATCACAAGGACAGAAATGAATTGATTCGTCTTACCACAGATCTGCTTCAATCCATTGCAAAATATCAAGATAAAGAGACAGGTCTTTGGTATCAGGTAGTGGATAAGATGGGACAGGAGGGCAACTGGTTAGAATCGTCCTGCACGTGTCTGTATGTGGCGGCGATGTGCAAGGCGGTAAAGGCGGGTTATCTTGACAAGTCCTATCTTGAGATTGCAGAGCGGGGCTATAAGGGAATTATCAATCGCTTAAAATACAATGAGCAGGGTGTAATTATTGACAATATCTGCGTTGGTACAGGTGTGGGAAATTATCAATTCTATTGCGACAGACCTACCAGCGAGAACGATCTGCATGGAGCAGGAGCTTTTATTATCATGTGTACCGAGGTGTATAAAGCTTTTCATGAGGAGTAATGGATTTCTATGAATGAGGTTTGTGAGATCAGCAGTTTTGATATATCGGCAGCGGGCGGAGGTAAAGGTCTTTTAGGTGATCTAGATGGAGATGGGCGCATGGAGATCGTGTTTGTCCAAGCCGACAGCGGGATTGATGACCGTTATGTGCCACACCAGATAACCTGTGTGACGGTATACCGCATAGACGGCACAATGCTGTGGCAGACGGGAAAAGCGATGGATGAACCGGGAAATTTCGGTTCTGACTTTCCCGCTCAGATCTGTGATTTTGACGGGGACGGGAATCTGGAAGTCATCTGCGTGATGGATAAGAAATTCTGTGTTTTGGACGGCATGACAGGAGCGTGCAAAAGGCAGTATGAGCTTCCTGCGAAAGAAGCACATGATTGCATAATACTTGCTGATCTGACGGGGCGCGGCGCAAGGCGCGATGTGATATTAAAAGATCGCTATCGTAATCTGTGGGCACTTGATAATGAATTCCACCTGCTTTTTACACATAGCGGGAATCTTGGGCATTTTCCTTGGGCCGCGGATGTCAATCAGGATGGTTTTGATGAAGTAATGGCAGGTTATGACCTTCTGGATCATACAGGAAGACTTCTCTGGTCCTGCAAGGATCTGGAGGATCATGCCGATTGCTTATGGACTGGTGACGTAAATGGAGACGGCAAAACGGAGATTGTTGTGGGAGGAAGCGTGACCTGCCTGTACGACGCAGAGGGAAGAGAGCTGTGGAGATATGACGGCTCCATAGAATCCCAGCATGTGGCATTAGGAAAATTCTGCCCGGAGCTTCCGGGTCTTCAGATAGCAGGGCTGGACCGGATTCAAAGGGGAGATGGATACCGCGGGGAATGGGGCGGGAAGGATGGAATGTTTCTTCTGGATTGTGAGGGGAATGAGCTCTGGAAAGAGGACAGAAAGACAAAAGGATGGCTTACCATTGTGGACACCTTGTCAAATTGGAATGGCGAACAGAGGGACTATATCCTTGCATACAGAAGAGGCGGAGGTGTAAAACCGGGTCTATATGACGGCACGGGAAGAGTGGTCGTCACCTTCCCAGAGGACGGATATGTAATACATGGCGATCTCTTTGGAAGAGGGATAGAAGATGTTCTAATCTACACACCCCAGAAAGCATATGTCTATTCTGGCACAAAATACGATCTCGCGCAGAAGCCCTCTGGCAAAGCGATTCCTCAAAGTAGAAGGTTGTATGCTTCCACCCTATATCCGGGCGGCGAAATCTAGTGGTGTCTGAAAAATGCTTTCTGTTGGATGTGTGACATAATGTATGAGAGATAACTAAGAAATATGCTTGGAAGCTATCTGGGCAAATAAAATCGGTGTGATGGCAGGGTAGGTCAAATTGTCTGGCAGTTGACAAAAGGTCTTTACCTCTGCCATTTCACTTTCTGGAAGAGGTGCAAGTTCGTGGATAACGGCAGTAAACAACATGCCATTTCCGTCTTCTTTTGTGGATTCATCTCCCGCCCAGTAGTCGCATAAAGGCATAAGATGGTAGATTTTTGCTCCTGATTCTTCAAATAATTCTCGTTCTGCCGCCTCGAAGGGAGTTTCGCCCGGTTCAATATGCCCTCCTTGCGTTTCCCATGTATCTCTCTGTTTGTGACGACTCAGAAGCAGCTTGCCCTGATAACAAGATAAAACTACTACGTACTTATATGTACCTAAAGAATGAAGTGGATATGTTGTACAATGAAACATAATATCTCCTAAACAATAACCAAACTTCCCCGCCACCAGAACGCATAACCAGGGCGTTTGCCGGCTGATGCGTATAAAAAAAAGAGGGGGGGGGGGGGGGGGGGG
>CAMWWW010000306.1 GCA_947178015.1 uncultured Clostridia bacterium | reverse complement strand
AAGGGAGTCAAGGGCGTTGTGCTTGGAACTACCCTTCTGTTTGGAACAGACAGACCATATGGGGAAACGCTTCAGAATATACGAGATTTGAAGTTTTAGCGGGTTTTATGTGAAAGAAAGATTTGGATCGTCATTTTTAGCAAAGATAGGGTCAGCCAAAATCCATAGAAAGATTTGGCTGACCATATTTTATCGGTAAATTATATTCCCGTTGGGCACTCCTATAGTCTCAGAAGGGGGCTCGGATGTCGAGGTAGGTGTTGTGTTCGGATTATTTGGCCCAAAGAATTCATTGTATTCATTGGCTGGATTACTTCCCGGCGGCGTTGGCTCTCCCGGCATAGATGGATCGGTGACGGGAGGTACAATGCCGGAGTGAACCGGACAGTAATTATCCTTTAACGTTTCCGGCATAAGGTAGGTTAAATCTTGTGAGCTGCCCATAATGGCAACAGCGTTTTCCTCCGATACATTTGGCGAGATAGTAGTCGGAATATTTGCGCTGTTTATATATACATGCTCCTCAAGAGATTCGGCAGGGCAATATTCCGTAGAAAGTGCGCCGCTGTCCTTACATACGGTAACTTTAATATGGTTGTCGCAGGTTTCCGTGGGTTCTGTGCCATTGACAAAGAACTCTGTTTTAACCATAGAACCTCTTGGATCGTGATCACAGAGTCCCGGCACGGCAAGTTTTCCTGATTTTCTGCAGATGGATACCTGCGTCAGACCTTCTGGTCTTGGAAAGCTTTGTGATTCCAGATTTTCGTGAATTCTGGTCATAATCTTTCCCCACAGAGCGCGGTGATAACGACGCTCGTCACCTAATTGGGGACGGTTCTCGTCATAGCCTGACCAAATGCCCGCCGTATAATAGGGGGTAAAGCCCACAAACCACACATCATTGTAATCAGAGGTTGAACCGGTCTTTCCAGCGGTGGTCATATTGCTGATACGCGCCGCCGTTCCCGTACCGCTGGTGACGACATCCTGCATGGCGCTGGTCAGCAGAAAAGCAGTGGTTTCTTTGATAACACGATGTTTTTCTGGTGTATTGTCAATTAGGATATTGCCATTGTGGTCCAATACCTTGGTATAGTAGATGGGCTCTGTATAAACGCCATTGTTTGCGATGGCAGCGTAGGATGCCGTCAGCTCCAGATTGGTGACGCCGTCCGTAATTCCACCAAGTGCAAGAGAATAGTTTATATCCGAGTAAGTATTTCCGTTTGAGCTTACACGGCTCTCGATCAAAGTGGAGAAACCGAAGTTCATCAGATAGCTAAAGCCAAGGCTTGGCGTGATGTCAGCGATGGTCTTGACGGCAACTACATTGACAGAATCGCGGATCGCTTCGCGGATAGTGGTAAATCCTTTGTAAACACCATCATAATTATTGAACGGGTAGCCGTCCGGCGAGGTGTAGCCTGCTTCATCGTACTGCACAGAAGCAAGGGAAAAACCAGCCGTGTCCAAGGCAGCGGCGTAGGTCGACACAATCTTGAACGTGGAGCCGGGCTGTCTGGTGGAGGAGGTTGCTCGATTGAGAGAACGATTTACCTCCTTAATGCCGCGCTCTCCTACAACAGCCTTAACATGACCAGTGGACTGTTCCAGAACAACAAAGGAAGCCTGTGGCTGCGGCGTGTAGATAATATTTTCTCCAAGCTCGATGTCGGAGGGAAGAAGCTTGTTTGCTTTAAATGTGGCGATTTTCTCGTCTACCTCCTCCTTGGAGCCAAAAATTAGTTTAAAAAAGCGGTCTGCAGCGATCTCGTGCTCCTCGTCGCCGTTTTTATAATAGCTCTCTAAAGATCGTTCACTGAAGTTTTCTTTTGAGCCATCTGCATGTTGAATGGACCATGCCCATGTGATGGAATATTTGGTATCCTCCGGGAAATTCTCCTCATTCTGGAATTCCTCGTCACAGATCTGTTGAATGGCTGGGTCCTGCGTGGTGAAAACGCTTAAGCCTCCCGCAAAGGCAAGCTGCTGGGCCTGTGCTTCCGTATAACCTTTTTTTGTCTGCAAATCAGAAATAAGCTGAGACAGCGCTGCATCTGTAAAGGAGCTGTAGACAGATGTATTATTCATATATTCTATGTTATTGTTTTCGATGCGGGTATAGACATCATCTGCCATCGCTTCATTGTATTCTGCCTGCGTGATATGGTTAAATTTCAACATTTTGTTGAGCACCTCTTTTCGGCGCTCATTGTTATTCTCCGGGTAATAGATGGGGTTGCGCCCAGAAGGATTCTGTGTGATGGCGGCGATAACAGCAGATTCTGATATGGTTAGATCCCAGACATCTTTATTAAAATACCGCTTGGAGGCAGCCTGTACACCCAAGGTATTACTGCCAAGGTTGATCATGTTGAGATAATTTTCCAAAATTTCTTCTTTGGAGTATATTTTTTCCAACTCAAGCGCGAGAAACTGTTCTTGAAGCTTACGCTTGACGCTGACCATAAAATTATCCTCATCCATACCGCTGTTAAAGATCTTATTTTTTAGTAGCTGTTGTGTGATGGTGCTGGCACCCTCACGGAATTTAAAGCCATTCATAATGCCTCTATATGCCGCACGAAAAATTCCTCTGATGTCAATACCATTGTGATCAAAAAAACGCTCATCCTCTATGTCGACAAAGGCGTAAATCAAATGTTTGGGCATCTCCTCAATGCTTGCAGAGATACGATTGGAACCTGTCATAACGAGGGAGGCGATCTCTTCTCCTTCTGTATTATAAAATTTGGTGGCATAGCCTTCTGGCGTCAGATCTATGGTGGAGATATCAGGGGATGTAGAGATAATACCCTTGACCATGCCAAGACCTGCGCAGCCGACGAAAACACCGCTTATCAGGATCACGACAAGAAGTATCTTTATAATGGTAATGCCCAGCTTTGTACTCAGTTTTTTAGATGTTGAGTTTATCTTTTTTTGCTTGGCTGAAATGCCGTTTTTTCCATAATTCATGGTGTGCTTCCTCCTTATCTCAACCATTATATCAAAAAAGACTATGTA
>CAMWWW010000305.1 GCA_947178015.1 uncultured Clostridia bacterium | reverse complement strand
AATTTTTACTATTTGAATATAGTTTTTTAACATTCATTCATAAAATGTTCATAAAGTTTCGATATAATAGTGCATATGGGTGTTTTTACAGGTTCGTAGGATGCGAAGGAGAAGGGTATGGCTGGCAGAAAAGGAGATGAACAGAAAGAGCTGCCTTTTGTCACAGAGCAGATTGTGAGACAGTCAAGTATAAAACGGCGGCTTTGGAAGATTGTTAAGACAGTGGCTTTGGCGGTGATATTTGGGGTGACAGCGGGAGTCAGTTTTGTCTTTGTGCTTTCTTACAAAGGATTGGTCGTGAAGGAGGAGGATCGGGTGAGACCATCTGTCACAATACCACGTGATGAGGTTCCCACTGTTACGGAAGCGCCGACAACGGAGCCAGTGACGGACAGTCCACCTGAGACAACGACAGTGGCGCCGACTGAGCCGACTGAGACAACGGAGCCGATTGAACAGATAGTGGAGAATGTTTTATCAGAGAGAAGCCTGACACTGGAAGATTATGAGGCACTTTATGATTCTATGTATGAGGTGGTGGCAGCGGTCAACCGATCGATCGTGACAGTAACTTCTGCAGAAAGTAAGCTGGATCTGTTTAATCAGCCTTATGAGCTGAAAGAAGAGGCAGCAGGGCTTATCTACAATAAAACGGACACGGAGATTCTGATTCTTACGGATGCAGAGAGTCTTCACGCGGCGGATAATATATGGGTGACATTTTTAAATGGCGAGGAATGTGACGCGGTATTGAGAAAGGCAGATCCTGTGTCCGGGCTCGCGGTGCTTGCCGTCGATTCGGCGCTGCTGGGGAAGGATCTGAGTGAATATCCGGTGGCGGTGCTTGGAAATTCTTACAGCATGAAGCAGGGTGCACTTGCAATGACAGTGGGAAATCCGTTTGGATATAATTATTCTATGTCATATGGAGTGATTTCTTCTGTAAAAAATATTGCTCAGGCGATCGATGTAAATTATCGTGTGATTGACACAAATATTTTGGAAAGCCCGACAGGCGGCGGATTTTTAATTAACACCAAGGGCGAAATTATGGGGGTTATTACAAAGATCTATAAAAATGGCGCATCCAATGGTATCACGACGGCACTTGCCATCTCGGATTTAAAGGGCGTGCTGGAGCGGCTGTCCAATGAGCAGGAAATTTTATACTTTGGCATTAAGGGGCAGGATGTAACGGCTGATATTGCAAAGGAGACGGGACTTCCTGAGGGTGTGTATATCACGGAAGCAGTAGCCAGCTCTCCAGTGTATCAGGCCGGCGTGCAGAGCGGAGATGTTTTGGTGGAGTTCGACGGTGTTGAGGTGCGGAGTATGAGGGCTTACCGAAATCTTCTGGAAAGTCATCAAGCTGGTGATGTGATCCATATCAAAGTAATGCGGCGCGGCAGGGAAGGATACACCGACATAGAGTTTGATGTGACAGTCAGCACACATGGGTGATAGGAATTAGTAATGTAATAGGGAAGTTTGGGGAGAGTGTAGTCTTACCGTTTATATTTGTAGGATGAAGAAATGAAGATTGACAATGCAGCGTGTGCAAACTGCAAGCTTTGTGCTGCGACAAAGCTTGCGTCATTCGTTGTTCTCAGAAAATAGTCGCAGCATGGAGGCGAAATATGAAGTATATTAAAGATATCACAGAAGGGGAGCGGGTACAGTCTGTGTACCTGTGCAAATATAAGCAGTCAGCAGTGACAAAGAATGGAAAGGCTTATGACAATGTTATATTGCAGGATAAGACAGGTGTTCTGGACGCAAAGATCTGGGAGCCGAATTCTATGGGTATAGAAGATTTTGACGCGCTTGATTATGTCGAGGTTGTGGGCGAGGTGACCGTATTTAACGGCACAAAACAGTTAAATATCAAGCGGATTCGCAAAATAGAGGCAAAGGATTGTAATCCGGCGGATTATCTTCCAGCAAGCAGCCGAGATATTGAGCAGATGTACCGTGAGTTGATGGGTTATGCAGCCAGAATTCGCAATCCCTATATGAAGAAGCTGGTAGACAGTTTTTTTGTGGAGGATCAGGAATTTATCAGTAAGTTTAAAAAGCACTCTGCGGCAAAGACAGTCCATCATGGATTTATCGGCGGCCTGTTGGAGCACACGCTTGGCGTCACAAAGATATGTGTGTATTTTACAGAAAACTATAAGGTGCTGCAATATGATCTATTAATTCCTGCTGCGATGTTCCATGACATAGGAAAGGTTTGGGAGATCTCTGCTTTTCCAGAGAACGATTATACAGATGACGGACAGCTTCTTGGGCATATTGTAATAGGAAGTGAATTAATTGGTGAGCATATTAGAAGGATAGAGGGATTTCCGCAAAAACTTGCCAGTGAGTTAAAGCATTGTATACTGGCACATCATGGTGAGCTTGAATTTGGCTCTCCAAAGAAGCCCGCACTTGTGGAGGCGATGGCGCTTAATTTTGCCGATGTGGCGGACGACAAGCTGGAGATGATGACAGAGATACTGGATAATGCGGCTGGGAATGACGGCTGGCTTGGATTTAATCGTTTTGCTGATTCGAATCTAAGAAGGACCAGTCAGATTAATGCAGAGTAGCGTTTTTGGTTGGATTGTAAGGGTATCTCGATAAAGCAGCATTGCCCGTGGGCTGATGTAGATGCCTTGTGATAGTATGGTTAATGTGTACTTATGGGAAGACAACAGGATTTCTTCTGTTTGCTTTCTTTAATTTGCAATGGTGCAAATTAGTTATACATGTGACTTAATGATGGGAAACAACATGACTCCTCCCGCTTATCTTTCAAGCGGGAGGAGTTGATTGTCTGGGCGTGGGATGGCGAGCAATGGATATGCTGCTAATGTGGTGTGAATCTTGTGTAGTAAGTGGTATAACAGCGAACATAATATAATAGATAAGCATTTACATTGGACTAAAATGGAGGTTTGTATCGATTTTTTATTTCTCCCTTTTCGGATTTGTGTACCCATGAAAAACGAGCTTATAAATATACATTGCAAGCAGCAGATACATATTTTATAATCGAATATAT
>CAMWWW010000304.1 GCA_947178015.1 uncultured Clostridia bacterium | reverse complement strand
CCCTGCTATTTTCCTCAAGGAACCTATTGAAAAACGTCGGCGCTTAACGAGGTTTCTCACGAGTTTAGCGTCCGCTACGTTTTTCACTAAGCGAGAGCGGGGTGACGGAGGAAATAGCAGGATGGCTATGCGGGCCATCTTCGAAAATGACTAATCAAAAGTTTATTAAAAGGTATATCTTTTCACATACACCCACAAGGAATCAGCGCCTTCTTAGCTGGAACCTCTGAACCGAGATTTTCAATTCTTCCGCCTGATTATATAACTGTTTTGCTGATGATGCTGATTTTTCTGCTGTTGCGGCATTGGTCTGAACTACCTCGGATATCTGCTCCATTCCTTGTGTCAACTGTTTAAGCGACTGGGACTGTCGTAGAGCAGATTCTGCTATTCTCTCTACTATCTGTGTCGACTTCTGCGCACCTGCCACACCATCGGCGAGCGCTTTTGTTGTGTCGGAAGAAAGCAGCGCCCCCTGCTCCACAAGCTGCATGGATTCCTCAATTAAATCTGTAATCTCCTTTGCAGACACAGTACTTCGATTTGCCAAACTTTTCACTTCCTCCGCTACAACAGCAAAACCCTTGCCTGCCTCACCTGCACGTGCCGCCTCCACCGCCGCATTGAGCGCCAAAATATTGGTCTGGAAGGAGATATCTTCAATAGTTTTGATAATTCCGCCGATCTGCTGAGAGGATTTTGAGATATCTTCCATAGCAGATGTCAATTCTTCCATCTTCTGGCTACAGCCTTTCAGCAAAATCTCTGCATCTACAGAAGCCTCATGTGCGCTGTTAGCATCCCCAGAAGTGGAATCCACCTGTCCTGATATTTCCTGAATACTTGCCGATAATTGTTGTACTGCGGAGGCCTGAGCCACAGCACCGCTTGATAAAATCTCTGCGTCCGACGCCATCCGCTTTGATTCCTCAGATACCTCCTCTGCCGTCGTATTAATTCGAAGCAATGCTTCATTTAGGGAATCCAAAATCTGGCTCATCGCCTTTTGAATAGGAAGGAACTCTCCTCTGTAGTCATTTCCAATCGCCAAATCCATTTTTCCTTGTGCCATCTCATTCAGTTTGGAATTAATATCTTGTATGTATTTTTTCAGCTCCTTCTTTGTCTCGTGAATTGCCTCGATTAATCTTCCTATTTCAGAGGTATCCGAAGAAAGTGCAAACTCCGCGGATAGATTTCCGTGCGAAATCTCTACCGCCTGATTTTTAATTGCAAGAACTGGCCGCAAAATTTTTCTTCTAATTACAATCATATTAAGAAGCTGCATCACTACTACCACGCCAAGTGCTAATATCATCCTACCCTTTATTGTTTCTGCACTTTGAGCCAGCCTGTCGATCTCCTCCATGGTTCTTATGTCCAATGTATTTAAAAACTGTTCCTTCAGGGCATTGATCTGCGTGATCGCGGTATTGTATTCCGGCCCATACACATAGGCGATTGCCTCCTCCCTCTGTCCCTCTTGAACTTCTTTCATCGCTGCATCTTCAAGAGGAATCAGATTATTTGAAATCGAGGACATCTCATTGATCATCCCCTGCTCTTCCTCTGTGATGCCAATCTCCTGCATCGCTGCAACACCAATATCACGATTTTTTAAGTTATTCACTTCATTCCAGTAATTATCATAATGTTTCTGTTCCCCTGTAGCGGCAAAGGCACGTACTTCATTTGTCAAATAAGACGAGCCATTCATAAATTTGTTGGCATTATAAGTCAGATCGTATCGCTTCGCTCTAGCATCGCTTAGCTGACTGCTTACATAACCATAAGAAATCAAGGATAACACCAGAAAAAGAATGGTTAAAATTGATATTCCATTTAATATTGCAGTTACCAGAGACTGATTCATCGCTTTTTTCATACTATTTTTTCCTTTCAGCAAGGCCTTGGCTGCATATTGGCAGCCGCGTTCCATCCTACAATGTTACATCCTATTTTGTGCAGTATCTTTATTCTATCATGTATACACCGTAAGAGAACCAAAAAAATTGACAAAAAAACAGAGGATTTTTAGTTAATATGCCAATTGACAAATAAGATTAACCAGAGTCATTTCGTTATTCTTTTACCGCGATCACTGTGAACTCTCCCGGTAAATCTGGATTCGTCCATGCAGGATGTTCATCAAATTGTTTTAGGCTCAATCCGCATTGAATAACCGCATTGATTATCTCACTTAACGTATACTTTCTGTAGCTACATTTTGGCATTTTCTTTCGGATCGACTCCTCATAAAAACGTGCATGTGCCATTTCACCCTCTATAATGTCTGTTGAAAAATAACTTAGCGTAGGCTGCTCAAATTGTAATATATCAGATATTTTTTGAAAAGGATGGAAATCGCTGCATATCATTTTTCCTCCGCGATTTAACAAGGAATATACAATGCTCATAAACTGCTCTATATTATGGAAATAATGCAATATGCCTCCCTCCATAAATACCACATCAAAATAATTTCCATACTTATTTCTATCTATTTCCAAGATATCACAAACTTCATAATTTATTTCCACGTCCGCTGCCCTTGCAACTTCAAGTGCATATTTTTTATTTTGTTCCGAAATATCAAACACAGTGACTTCTGCACCTAACATTGCCAATGGAATCGCCTTTTTTCCACACGAACCACATAAATTTGCCACCTTTACATCTTGATAAGAGTCAAAATACTTTGCATATCGTTTTAACTTTTTTACTGGATTTTCTTTCATTTTCTTTGCCATCTCCAGCGGAGTGCCCGATTGCTCTACCCAGAAATTATAAGCATCAAACTCCCATGCTTTCTTATTTTGAACGCTATACTCAACCATACAATACCTCCTTTACAAGCAGACCTCCATCCTCTAAAATCTTTTGCCAAAATAGTATATCGAACCTCATCAAAAATACATAGTTTTATGTAGAAGAAACGGGTATAATCATTTTCGAAAATGGTCCGCGCAGAGAATCGCCTATAGTCATCCGTCACCCCGCTCTCGCTTAGTGAAAAACGTAGCGGACGCTAAGCTCGTGAGAAACCTCGCTAAGCGCCGACGTTTTTCAATAGGTGCCTTGAGGACTATAGGCG
>CAMWWW010000303.1 GCA_947178015.1 uncultured Clostridia bacterium | reverse complement strand
AATAGCACAGAGAGATGCCTATAGTCCTCAAGGAACCTATTGAAAAACGTCGGCGTTTAGCGAGGTAGTTCACGAGCTTAGCGTCCGCTACGTTTTTCACTAAGCGAGAGCGGGGTGACGGAGGACTATAGGCATCTCTCTGCGCGGACCTTTCTCGAAAATGATTAGTAAGTAAATTTATAAAAACCTATAGGTTATAAAAATTTCAGCAATTTTATTCAAACATTATTGATCTTGTTCAGAGGAAGGTTGAACTTGTAGTTACCATCCTGACGATTCATTAAAAAATGCTTTACTTACAGTTATTAACATGGTATAATATTACACGGTACTTTGCGGTGAGAACCGTGTAACGAATAAGCACATATGCTAATATCTAAGAGGGTGCCTAGCGCTTGGGTCCTTAGAAGCGGATGCATATGGAAGCATGAAACCAGATGGAGGTAAAAAAATGAGCGTAATTTCTATGAAACAGTTACTTGAGGCAGGCGTACATTTTGGTCATCAGACCAGAAGATGGAATCCTAAGATGGCTCCTTATATTTATACGGAGAGAAATGGAATCTATATTATTGATTTGCAGAAGTCTGTGGGCAAGGTAGATGAGGCATATAAGGCTGTCTCTGATATCGCGGCAGATGGAGGAACGATCTTATTTGTTGGAACAAAGAAGCAGGCACAGGACGCTATTAAAGCAGAGGCAGAGCGCTGCAATATGTTCTATGTAAATGAGAGATGGCTGGGTGGTATGCTGACAAACTTTAAGACAATTCAGTCCAGAATTGCAAGATTGAAAGAGATTGAGACAATGTCAGAGGATGGAACATTTGATGTTCTGCCGAAGAAGGAAGTTATCAAGATCAAGAAGGAATGGGAGAAGCTGGAGAGAAATCTTGGCGGAATTAAGGAGATGAAGAAGCTGCCAGATGCTATTTTTGTGGTTGACCCGAAGAAGGAGAGAATCTGTATTCAGGAGGCACACAGCCTTGGTATTCCGCTTATCGGTATTGCAGATACAAATTGTGATCCTGAGGAGCTGGATTATGTGATTCCGGGCAATGATGATGCGATCAGAGCAGTTAAGTTGATTGTTTCTAAGATGGCAGATGCTGTGATTGAGGCAAATCAGGGTGTTATCACAAATGATGCAGAGGATTTTGCAGAGGCGATTGCAGAAGAAGAGGCAGCAGAGGCGTAATTGATATAGATGTATATAGATTTGGATTGGAGGATGAAATAAATGGCTATCACAGCAGCAATGGTAAAAGAGTTACGTGAGATGACCGGTGCCGGCATGATGGATTGTAAAAAAGCTCTTAATGAGACAAACGGTGATATGGATGCCGCTATTGAGTATTTAAGAAAGAATGGACAGGCTAAGGCTGAGAAGAAAGCTGGTAGAATTGCAGCGGAAGGTATTGTGACAACTTTGGTAAAGGAAAATCAGGCTGCGATTGTGGAAGTGAATTCTGAGACGGATTTTGTTGCAAAGAATGAAGATTTTCAGACCTTTGTGGCTAAGGTGGCTGCTCAGGCGCTCGCAAGTGATGCGGCAAATGTAGAGGAGCTTTTGGCAGAACAGTGGATAGATGATGGTTCTAAGACAGTGAAGGAGGCTCTTACTGATAAGATTGCAGTGATTGGTGAGAATCTGTCTATTAGAAGATTTGAGAAGATTGTTGAGAATGATGGCTGCATCGTTTCTTATATCCATGGAGGCGGAAGGATTGGCGTGCTTGTTGATGCCACAGTGGAGAATAAATCAGAGGAAGTTTTGGAGGCATTGAATAATGTAGCAATGCAGATCGCAGCTTTGCATGCTAAGTATGTGTCCAGAGCAGAGGTAAGTCAGGAGTATATTGAGCATGAGAAAGAGATTCTTCGTGCTCAGATTATGAATGATCCGAAGGAGTCTCAGAAGCCAGAGAAGGTTATTAATGGTATGATCGAGGGACGTGTGAGCAAGGAATTAAAGGAGATCTGTCTGCTGGATCAGATTTATGTAAAGGCAGAGGATGGAAAGCAGACTGTTTCTCAGTACTTAGCTTCTGTGGACAAGAGTCTTGTTATTAAAAAGTTTGTTCGCTTTGAAACTGGAGAAGGACTTGAGAAGAAAGAAGAGAACTTTGCAGAAGAGGTTGCAAAACAGATGCGTTAGTGAATTTTGCGGCGAATTATATGATGTTATGAAAAGAATCTATGGGTATATGCTCATAGATTCTTTTTTTGCGATATTATGATTTGTCTGTATGAAAATTTTAGGAGATGAAGTATAATATAGATAAAATAAAAATTTAGCGAAATAAATATCATGAGTTATATTGAATGTTTTTTTATTGATTATGATGAATTGGTCAGACGGTGTCTGACAAATTTGAGCGAGGGAATATATGGGCGAAATTAGGTTAAATACAATGTTAGAAGATTTGATCTTCAATATTGAAGAAACTGTAAAAAAGCGAAAGAGAATTTAGCTGGTGTTGTTAACAGTACTATGACAGAGACATATTGGCTGATTGGAAAATATATTGTGGAATCAGAGCAGAATGGAAATAAAGCTGCCTATGGTAGTAAATTGCTCACTACTCTTTCTAAGGAACTGACTCTGCGTTTGGGTAAAGGGTATAGTAGACCAAATTTAAATAACATGAGAAAGTTTTATTTAAGATATCCAGATTATCACATAGAATCTGATAAACTTAGTTGATCGCATATTTGTGAACTGATAAAAATTGATGATGATTTGGAACGAAGTTTTTATGAAAAAGAAGCAATAAGTGAGAAGTGGGGCGTTAAGGAATTGCAATGTCAAATGGAATCTGCGCTTTTCCTTCGGTTAGCTGTGAGTCGTGATAAAGAAGGAATTTTATCATTGGCACAAGAGGGAATTGAGATTCAAACACCGGAAGATGTTATTAAAAACACGTATACCTTGGAATTTTTAAATATACCATAATTGAAACAATATTCAGAAGGCGATTTGGAGCAAAGAATCATTGATAATCTTCAGATATTTTTGTTGGAACTTGGAAAAGGTTTTACTTTTGTTGGGCGACAATATAAAATTACAGTGAATAATATCATTATCATGTGG
>CAMWWW010000302.1 GCA_947178015.1 uncultured Clostridia bacterium | reverse complement strand
CCAACCTTCTAATATACTTGCCCACCGATCTGGTCAGCGGAAGAAAAAGCAAGACCGCCAGCCATGTATCATAAAAAAGCCATGCAAAAACAAAAAATACCGCCACCGCCTTACCGATCCCCAGAAGCCTCCCAGTGAATCCCTGCCATAATAAGCTTCCTTTTATTCCTAAGCCGTTCCCTTCCCCCTGAAAGCTGCCCAATAATCTTCCCCTCCTCCTGTGAAGTCTCCTCAAACCAAAAAATCTGGTTAATCTGATAATTATCCTCCTGAAGCGGGAGCACCTCCGCAATCTCAAGAACCCTTCGGCTCTTATCCCTAAGCCGTCCCAGATGAATCAAAATATCAACCGCGGAGGTGATCTGCCCTCGTATTGCCTGAATTGGCATATCCAGACCCATAAGCACCATCGTTTCCAGACGTCTCAGCATATCTAAGGAGCTGTTGCTGTGCCCGCTCGACATCGCCCCATCGTGCCCGGTATTCATACTCTGTAGCAAATCAACTGCCTCCTCCCCTCTCACCTCCCCGACAATAATTCTGTCAGGGCGCATACGCAGGCTTGTCCGTATCAGATCGCGAATGGAAATAGAATGTTGCCCTTCTGATGTGGCGTTTCTCGTTTCCAATCGAACCAGATTCGGCACTCCCTTTATTTGAAGCTCCGCACTGTCCTCAATGGTAATAATGCGCTCCTCCTTTGGAATAAAATCCGACATAGCATTTAAAAAAGTCGTTTTCCCTGAGCCAGTTCCCCCACATACAATCATATTATACCCCGCCCTCACCATATCTCTAAGCATCTCTGCCGCGTCCCTGCTCACTGCATCCCATGCAATCAGCATCTCCATTGTCACCGGCTTTTTGGGAAATTTTCTGACAGTGACGATCGGCCCGTTCAATGCCACCGGATTGAGCACCACATTCACTCTTGAGCCATCCTCCAATCTGGAATCCACAATAGGTGACGCCTCATTGACACGGCGATTTACCTTTGCAACCATAAGCTGAATCACATCGGACAGTCTTTCCTTCGATGCAAAATGTCGATCTAACTTCTCAAGACTTCCTTTGCGCTCCACAAAGATATCCTCACAACCATTAACCATAATCTCTGTGATCTCCCCATCCTCCAAAAGCTCCTGCAAAATATCAAGCCTCCTCAGAGAATCAAACACGCCCTTTCTTATTCGGCTGCGCTTTGGCAATGGAATATATTCCGATTTGCTGTACTCCACAATCACACCATCAATACAACTCCAAATCTCCTCATCTGTAAGCTCCTTCGTCTGATCCAGCCTATTCAAAACCTCTTTTCGGATCTTCTCAACCATATTCCTCCTCCCGAACCAGCCGATCTGCAAGCTGCTTTAACTCCTCCGACTCCATATATTCAAAAAGCCCCTTATCGGTCGCACATTCTCCCTCCAAAGACTCATGTTCTGGCGCTTCTTCTATCCATGGCATCAACTGCTTCACCATCTTGCCGGCAAGTCCCTCCCAACCTGCGAGCTGCAAATATTCCTCATACTCCTTTAGCTTTGCCGCTGATGTTTTATCCTTCCGCACCGGCATGTAGATTCTGCTGCACAAGGCAAGAATCTCCTCCAATCCATTCACACAGTCTCCCGGCTCCACAATAATCACTTCAAAGCGGCTCTGCAACAACAGCATAAACCATTCCTTCCATTCCTCCGGCTGAACAGACTTAATATCCGCAGGGCATATAGCAGGAGGAAGATAGCTTATATTATAAAGCTTCTCCGTCACCTCCTCCACTTTCCCCAACATTCCCTGTTTCTCTTCCCGATAAAAATACAACAAATCCGATATATCCATTCGGTAATCCCGCCCCAAAAGGCTGCGAAATCCAGAAAAATCTTCCAAATTTACATAAAGCACTCGGCTTGACTTCGCATATGCCGCTCCTAGCGCAAGCGAAAAAGCGGTTTTTCCGCATCGCTTAATTGGCGAATACACGCCTATTAGATGTGTTGTCGCCATCTTCGCCGCCGCATATGCGACAGCAAGGTTCCCTGTCTCATAATGCGCCATAACCTCCTGAACCAGACTTCCCGAAGCTTGATAGCGATTTACCGAGGGGAAGCCTTTCAGTCCCACCGCTCCGTCCTCCGTCAGCACCACAATCTTTCCTATCTCCAGTCCAGTGATCTCCTCATCCATCGCTTCCGCTGATATTAGTAAAAGCTCTACCGTATTGCGCGCCGCAAACTCCTTAAGAAGCTCTGGCGAGGTAAATGCTTGCAATTTTAGCGGAATCTTCTGTCTACTATTCATATACTGAATCAGATTCTTTACATAGAGCCTGTCAGTATCACATATGGCAAATATTTTATTCATGTAAGCTCTCCTCTCTTACCACCTCTATAACAGCCATAGCACAGTCCACACGGCAAGCATAATCGCTATAGAAAAATGAATTGTGCCGGAATATCCGTCCTTTGCCGGCTGATAATAGGGAGTCAGTTTTCCTGTGTGAACCACAGCTTGAATATAATTAAGAAAAAAATAAATACGCGCTCTTCCATTTTTGTGTCTAAAAAGTGACACCAAAGAAAGTATGGCTCCAATAAACAAAGAAATAAGAACACAAAGCATACCCCTTCTTATGCCCAAAAATCCCCCGACCGCAGACAAAAGCTTTACATCCCCGCCTCCTATCACTCCCGCTCGCTGCAGAAGAATCAAACTTACAATCGGAAGTAATGCTCCGGCAAAAAATTCTGCTATTCCCTGCCACCCAAACCGAAGACACAGCAAAAAGGCAAGCACATAACTCAGTAAAATAAGACTATTTGGTATAGTATAACTTCTTATGTCATAAATAACAGCAATAATTACAATACAAGATAAAATAATTTTTATAATCTGCAATTCCCCCTTTATTCAATTTTTAAATCCTAATGGAAAATTGTGCCGATAGCGGCATGAAAAAATATGATATAAAATGAATGTGTTCTTATTGTAACAGATGAAGGAAAATTTGTAAAGCACTTTTTCCAATTATTGTAAATCATTTTTGAGAATCCCGTCTTTAGGATTTAGCACCATATTTCTTTGAGGGTTACTATACATCTTTT
>CAMWWW010000301.1 GCA_947178015.1 uncultured Clostridia bacterium | reverse complement strand
CTTGGGTATATTATAGAGTTTTTTATGAAAACTTTCAACCATAGCGATTAAATATCTTTATCCCTATAAAATCAGATTGCAATAGTTGGACTTTATTTCATATACGGCAAATACATTTTAGAAAATCCTCTTGACAAATCTTTCCATAACTCATATACTTTGATTATCAAAATATTTAATAATCAAAATAACTGATAAAAAGGAGTACCACAATGTTTGAAAAAATGAAATCAATTATTGCAGAACAGCTTAATGTTGCCGCAGATACCATCTCTCCACAGTCCAAGTTTAAGGAGGATCTCGGCGCAGATTCTCTGGATCTTTTTGAACTTGCCATGGCGTTTGAGGATGTGTATTCGATGGAAATTCCTTCTGAGGATCTCGCTTCTCTTTCCACGGTGGAGGATGTTATGCAGTATTTGCAGAGCAGAGGAATAGAGGAATAAGCGACATGAGAACACGTATTACAGAGCTTTTAGGATTAAAGTATCCGATTATACAGGGCGGCATGGCATGGGTGGCGGAGCATCATCTGGCTGCCGCTGTGTCCAATGCAGGCGGGCTGGGGATTATCGGCGGCGCCAACGCACCGGGCGAGGTTGTCAGAGAAGAGATACGCCGGGCGAGGGAGCTTACAGAGAAACCCTTTGGCGTCAATGTGATGCTTCTAAGCCCTTATGCAGAGGAAGTAGCAGATGTGGTGGTGGAAGAAGGAATCAAGGTGCTTACCACAGGAGCAGGAAGCCCTGAGAAATACATGGAGCGATGGAAGAAGGCCGGGATTTTGGTAATACCAGTGGTTGCCTCGGTCGCTTTGGCAAAGCGCGTGGAACGATGTGGGGCGGCAGCAGTTGTGGCGGAGGGCTGTGAGTCCGGCGGTCATATCGGCGAGCTGACCACCATGGCGCTTGTGCCGCAGGTGGCAGATGCGGTGAATATTCCCGTGATTGCGGCGGGAGGCATCGCGGACGGCAGGGGACTTGCGGCGGCAATGATGCTGGGAGCGGAGGCAGTACAGATAGGGACCCGCTTTGTGGTGGCGGACGAATCGATTGCAAGCGACGCTTACAAAGACAGGATTGTCAAGGCAAGAGACATTGACTCTCAGGTGACGGGCAGAAGCCATGGGCATCCGATCCGTCAGCTCCGCAATCAGATGTCAAGAGAATATTTGAAGAAGGAACAAGAAGGTGCAAGCTTTGAGGAGCTGGAAAAAATGACACTCGGAGCACTCCGCAAGGCGGTTGTGGAAGGGGATGTCGTAAATGGTACCTTGATGGCAGGACAGATAGCGGGCTTGATAAATAAGAGGGAGAGCTGTCTGGATATAGTGGAGGATATTATGACCGAGGCAGAGAGGCTGCTTGCGGGAAATTTGTTTGGAGAATAAGGAGGCAGTTATGGGAAAAACAGCATTTCTATTTCCCGGACAGGGGGCGCAGAAGCCGGGAATGGGAAAAGAATTCTATGATCGGTATCCCGAAGTGAGGGGGATGTTTGAAAAAGCGTCGGAGATCGCAGGTTTTGATGTGGCGCAGATGTGCTTTGGGGAGGATGAAAAGCTAAATTTAACAGAATATACACAGACGGCTATTCTCACGGTATCCGCAGCGATTCTTGAGATAGCGAAGAAGGAGGGGCTGCGGGCGCAGGTTTGTGCAGGATTAAGCCTTGGAGAATATACGGCCATGCTTGCTGCGGGAGCGATCCGCTTTGAGGATGCAGTTATGGTGGTAAGACAGAGAGGAAAGCTGATGCAGGAGGCTGTCCTGCCGGGAGTTGGAGCGATGTCCGCTGTGCTGGGGCTGGATAGAATGGCGGTTGAGGCTGTGGTGGAAGAGATGGAAGGTGTGGAGATAGCCAATTACAATGCTCCGGGACAGCTTGTCATATCTGGTGTCAGAGAAGCCGTGGAGGAAGCAGCAGGCAGGTTGAAGAAAGCAGGAGCAAGGTCATGCATCCCTCTTAAGGTCAGCGGACCATTCCATTCTAGCATGTTAATTCCGGCAGGAAAGCAATTAGAACAAGTGCTGGAGGGCATAACAGTATGCAAGCCAAGGATTCCCTATGTTGCAAATGTGACAGCCGAGTATGTGACGGAGGATGCAAAAATCAAGGAGCTTTTGATCCAGCAGATATATTCCAGTGTCAGATGGCAGCAAAGCGTGGAAACTATGATAAGAGAAGGTGTGGATACTTTTGTGGAGCTTGGTCCGGGAAGAACCCTGTCTGGTCTGGTGAAAAAGATTGATCCGAAGGTAAAGAGTTATCATATAGAGACCATAGCAGAGCTGAAAGAGATAGTAGCAGAAAGAGAGAGGGCAGCATAATGACAGGAAGAACCGCATTAGTGACCGGAGCCGGAAGGGGAATTGGAAGAGAGATCGCGCTTACATTAGCGAGAGAAGGTGTTGACATTGCCGTAAATTATAATAGCTCAGAGGAAGCGGCAAGAGAGACAGCAGAGCAGATTAAGGCGATGGGAAGAAGAGCCGTGCTGCTTCCATGTGATGTGTCGGACTTTAAGGCGAGTGGAGAGATGGTCTTGCGGGCGGTAGAATATCTTGGAGGGCTGGATATTTTGGTAAACAATGCCGGAATCACCAAGGATAATTTGCTGCTTCGCATGACGGAGGAGGAATTTGACGTAGTGCTGGATACCAATCTTAAGGGCTGCTTTCATTTAATCCGCCATGCGGCGAAGGTTATGGTGAAGCAAAGATATGGACGGATTTTGAATCTCTCTTCTATTTCGGGAGTGCTGGGGAATGGAGGGCAAGCGAACTATAGTGCTTCTAAAGCGGGAATTATAGGGCTTACCAAAACGGCAGCAAGAGAGCTGGCTTCTAGGAATATCACGGTAAATGCGATTGCGCCGGGATTTATTGACACCGAGATGACAAAGAGTCTGTCTGAAAAGGTAAAGGAAACGATTTTGGCGCAGATACCGATGGGCAGATTTGGAAGCACGAAGGATATTGCGGAGATGGCGGCATTTCTTGTGTCGGATCGTGCGGCATATATAACGGGGCAGGTGATTCAAATCAATGGCGGGATGGCGATGTAGGAGGATAAGAGCGTGAATAGTGGCAGACGTGTGGTGATTACTGGTATGGGCGTTATCACCC